>NZ_JBFUHM010000034.1:0-55193 GCF_056402395.1 Peribacillus sp. P4_B1 | reverse complement strand
ACATCATAAATGGCCATATGAGGACTAAAAACCATAGACGTTTGTTTTTGAATCATCGTACTCACCCACATAAATTTATTACCTTGATTATAAAACAAAAAAAGGTAGATTTCCTCAGAATAAACTGAGAAAATCTACCTCTATTGGCCCGGAAGGGACTTTTTCAGTGCCCTCAGCCGCTGCTGACTCCCTTTTTTGTATGCATATCTCATTGCATTATCAGTTTCAAATAGGTTTTTGTGTTCTGGAATATATTCGTGTGTGGTAGGTACAACATGTAAACACCAAAGTAATGCCAGATCATTTTCCATTCGTATCGTTCGGGTTTTTCCCTTTTGTGGTTTCATATATTCCAGTGTTGGGGATAATACATTAAGATAATTGAAAAGATGGGGGGGCATTTATTTGAAAGAGTTATTTCAGTTATTAAAACAGGGTAATAAATCGGCGTTCATTGCTGCCTGTGTGAATAGTATCGTCGCTGTACTTAAGGGGATTGCTTATTTCATGACAGGGAATGTCGCTATGTTTGCTGAAACATTACATACTTTGGGTGATGCTGCGAATCAGTTTTTCGTCTTCATTGGTTCAGCACTAAGTAAAAAGTCACCAACTGATAGATTCCCCGATGGCTTTGGGCGTTTAGTAAACCTCGTATTATTAGGTGCGGTATTGGTTGTCGGGATCATGTCTTATGAAACGATTAAAGAAGGGTTCCATCACATATTCCACCCTGTAGAATCAACTGGAATCATTATTAATTTGTCCATCCTTTCCTTAGCGGTTGTGTTGGAATCATATGTTTTATTTAAAGCTATGAAAGAAGTGTTGCATGAGACTGGAATTGAAGCAAAAGGAGCAGCCGTCATCTTTAAGAGTTTTAATGGTTTAAAACGGGCAAAACCAGCTACGAAATTAGTATTCATGGAAGATATGGTGGCAACTGGGGGTGGGGTGCTTGCGATAATTGCCATTTTATTGGCAAACTTCACGCCCTTCATTCAAGCGGAAGGTGTCGCTTCTGTCATGATTGGTCTCGGTATGTTCTATGTAGTTGGAAGGGTGTTCCTTGACAATGCTGCGGGTGCTCTAGGGGAAGCGGATATAGAAATGCGTCAAAAGATTGGAACTTTGGTAATGGGTGACCCAGATGTAAGAGATATACAGAAACTGGCAGTATTAAAAGAAGGGGAAGACTTTCATGTAGAACTTGAAGTGGAACTCGATCCCAATATTTCAATTGCCCAGGCTGATGACATTAAAGACCGGCTATTTGATGAGATATTCAAGGAAAGAGGTGTAACGGATGTCATTATAGAATTTGATGAAAATGATGGTGTCCCAAAATGGGAAGGTCAGATTGAAAAGGAATCGAATGAAATGGAAAAGGAAAAGGAAAGGGAGTAGCAGGTGATTGACTGGTAAAATATAAAGTGTCGGATTAGGATATATATGATTGATTAGTATCAGTGGAACCTGATGAAAAAGGTCACAAAAATTTTTGTGACCTTTTTCAAATCCAAAAACATCAAGGTCTGATATCTCAATTTGAAAATGGAGAAATCACAACCTTCCTTCAAAGGAATCTCTGTTCAATTCTTCACGTTCTTTCCTTACGTAAGCAAAATAAGCTATCATGGACTTAGATACATAAAGAAGGATTAAGAAAGGGTGAATGAGAATGAAGAAACCAGATATTAAATTAGTTGCACTTGACATGGATGGCACGCTTCTGAATATCGCAGGAGCGATTTCTGAAGAAAACCGGAGAGCGATTAAAGAAGCTGAAAATCAAGGGGTTTTTGTTGTATTGAGCACAGGAAGATCCTATGCGACATGCAGCGATTTCGCAAAGTCAATGGAACTCCGCTCATACCTCATAACGGTAAACGGAAGTGAAATTTACGATAATCAAGGAAAACTGGTGGAAAGAAATACCGTTGATAGTGAGTCCATACAATGGATGTGGGAATTAAGCCAAAAACATGGCACACATTTCTGGGCGATAAGTTGCGATAATATTTACAGGGCTGAAATGCCTGAAAAAATCCATGATTCGCAATGGCTTAAATTCGGTTTTGATACAAATGATGAAGCCACCCGCCAAATCATCATGGATGAACTGGTATCAAAAGGAAACTTTGAAATAAGCAATTCAAGTCCAACGAATATTGAAGTGAATGCCATGGGCGTCAATAAAGCGAAAGCTATAGAGCTTGTTTGTTCATTGCTCGATATTACTATGAATAATGTTATGGCGGTAGGAGACAGCCTTAATGACCTTGCCATGATTTCTGAAGCAAAAGTGGGAGTTGCAATGGGTAATGCCCAAGAAATTGTGAAAGAAAAAGCAGATTGGGTTACAGCAACAAATGAAGAAGACGGTGTGGCCAAAGCCATTCGTAAATGGGTGCTTTCAAACTAATCGAAACGGTATATGGGACGTTTTTGAACTGCCCCATAAATGTTAGACACAAACTAACATTTATGGAGTTTTTTTATTGAAATGGCCTGAACGATATGAAAAATAGCTCTGAATTAATTTCTTGAAAATTGTGTATTTTAGAAGTAAGATAATCTAGTAGTGTTATATTTTGGTAATGTATTAAAAATGGGAGGTTTCATAGATGAGAAGAAGTTTGCCTGAACATTGGTGGAATCAATTATCTTTACCAGTTATCTCAGCACCCATGTTTTTAATATCTGGTCCTGAGTTAGTGAAAGAATGCTGTTTAAATGGGGTGATTGGCTCATTTCCAGCGCCAAATGCGCGGCCGATAGAGGTACTGGATCAATGGATGGGTGACATAAACGACACACTGATTGCTACAAGGGCTAAAAAACCAGACAGCAAGATTGCTCCATGGGCAATGAATATGGTTGTCCACCGTACATATAGCCGTCTTGAAGAAGAGCTGGAACTGGTCAAAAAGCATCAGCCTCCCGTCATCATTACATCATTAGGCTCACCAAAACACGTAGTGGATGTCGTACATAGTTATGGTGGTTTGGTCTTTTCAGATGTAAGCAGTGTGGAATTTGCAAAAAAAGCAGCTGAGTCAGGTGTGGACGGATTGATCTTAGTTGCTTCTGGAGCCGGTGGTCATGCGGGTGAGATAAATAGTTTTGCTTTCGTTGACAGCGTAAGGACATTCTGGGACGGAATCATTTTGCTTGCCGGGTCCATTAGTACTGGTCACAGTATCTTGGCAGCTCAGGCTGCGGGAGCAGATCTTGCTTATATGGGTACACGTTTTATCGTGGCAAAAGAGAGCAGGGCAAATGATGAATATCGTGAAATGCTTGTCGATTCTGATCATGATGACATTATCTTGACTGATGCATTTTCCGGCGTTAATTGTAATATGCTGAAACCGAGCATAAGAAAGGAAGGCATGGACCCAGATCAATTAGCAAAAAAAGATAAGGTCGATTTTGACAGCATGTCCAAGTCATCTGAGTCTAAAGCGTGGCGGGATATTTGGTCGGCAGGTCATGGTGTAGGGGCTATAAAAAAAATAGATACCGCTGCCGGCATCATCAAACAATTAGAAAGAGAGTATCATGAATCTTTAGAGACATTGACCGGGCATGCGGAAAAATTAAAAGGCATTATATCCAAGTGATATGAAAGCGCTTCAATAATTATGCAAATATAGTTTATTTTCACGTGAAAAAGGGTATCCATAAGGGATGCCCTTTTTTGCATGATAACAGGGCTGATTTTTTCAGCTGATGATAAAAGCCTCTTCTCTTAAAAAAATACCATGAAAATAGAATGTACTGAGAAAAATAGTAAAAAGGATATAAGACAGTGAAAAAAATATTGATAAAAGAATATATAAGTGTTATATTATTTTCGTGATAATGACCGAATGAACAAAATAGTCATTAGTTGTTTTGAAAGTTATATATATTAATGGTGAAGATAAAATCATTAAATATATATTGCAGAAGCAAATGATTTAATTAAGTATTCTTCAATCCATTTATCACTGAAATAGATAAATTAAACGGCATATTCGTCGTAAAGGAGGAATTGTTAGGCGTGTTAAAATCTTTTAAGGGTGAATTTTTAGCCATACTAAAACACCCTATGATACTCATTTCTATAATAGGGATCATAATGGTCCCCTTATTATACAGCGGTACGTTTCTTTGGGCATTTTGGGATCCATATGGTAAGGTGGACCAATTGCCTGTTGCCATTGTCAATATGGATGAGGGAGCCGAGTTCAATGATTCGGAACTGACAATAGGAAAAGATTTAGTCAAAGAGTTAAAGGAGAAAAAGGATTTCGATTGGCATTTCGTCAGTCAAAAAGAAGCCAATGAAGGTCTGGAAAATCAAGATTATTACATGAAAATAGAAATCCCGAAAAACTTTTCGAAAAATGCAACGACCTTACAGGAGGACAATCCGCAAAAACTTGATTTAATTTACACGTCTAATGAAGGGTTCAACTATATATCTACTAAAATAGGTGACGCAGCTTCAGAGAGAATCAAAGGGGAAGTTTCGTCTGCCGTAACGAAAACCTATGCGGAGTCAATGTTTGACAATTTGAACGAAGTGGCTGACGGACTCAAAAGTGCCAGTGATGGAGCTGGAGAATTGAAAGATGGAACAGATACAGTGAAGAACGGAACAAGCGAACTTGGTGATGGGATTAACTCAGCTAAAGAAGGTTCCAAAAAAGTGGATGAAGGGATTGATTCCGTTCATTCAGGTTCCGTCGAGATCCATGAAAACCTGGAAAAACTAGCTGAAAAATCATTGACCTTTTCGAATGGGGTCGGTTCGGCAGCTGCAGGATCAAAAGAGCTCAATCAAGGGTTACAACAGTTTAGCTCAGGTGTTGGACAAATGAAAGATGGACAATCCGAGCTTTTGCAAGGTGCCAAGAAATCTGAAGCGGGAACCGGTGAATTGGCTTCTGGACTGCAACAGTCACTAGAGGGCTTCAATCAAATAGAAGAAAAGCTGCCCGCTTTGACAGAGGGGGCAAATGGCGTAGCTGCAGGTGCTGATCAGCTGTCAGGTGCATTATCTGAATGGAGTGCAGCATCGAGCGAAGCGAAAGCGAGGGCATCTGAAGTCTCAGCAGGTTTGGAAGAAGTTATTTCCGGATTGAAACAACAATCAGATGCTACGGATGATCCAGCCGAGAAAGCGCGTTTGGATGGAGTGGTTGCTTCTCTATCCCGCATCAGTGAAGGTAGTAAAGGTGTTTCTGAAGGAGTGGGAAAACTATCAGCCAGTGCATCTGATATTGCAAAAGGCTCAAACAGTCTTAGTGATGGCGCAAATCAGGTAGGTGAAGGCACAAATGCGCTAAGCGGTGGTTTTACTCAATTGAAGCAAGCTCAGGATAAACTCGCTAATGGAGCGAATGAACTGAAAAATGGTCAAGGTCAATTGGTATCTGGATTGACAACTTTTGGCGCCAGTATAGATTCAGCACAGAGTGGGCTTGGACAGTTAACCAAAGGCAGCAATAACTTGGTAAGCGGCCTTGATCAGCTTGAAGATGGCTCAAAGCAATTATCAAGTGGAACCTCACAGCTTTCGGAAGGCTCGAAAGGTCTTGTTACAGGAACGGATAAGTTGAAAGAAGGTTCATCCAGCCTTACTAGTGGTATGGGAGAACTTGCTAATGGGGCCATTAAGTTACAAGATGGAATCGCTAAACTTTCAGATGGATCTGAAGAATTACATGACGAATTGAAGGATGGGGCAAACGAAGCTGGCAACATAAAATCGAATGAAGAAGTATATGACATGTTTGCAAGCCCAGTTAAACTGGATAAATTGCCAATTAATAATGTACCGAACTATGGCACTAGTTTTGCACCATATTTAATTTCATTGAGTTTATTTATCGGGGCAATCGTCCTGACAATCATTTTCCCGTTAAGAGATCCTGCTGTTAAGCCTGGAAGTGGATTTAGCTGGTTTATTAGTAAATACAGCGTCATGGCTGTCATAGGAATCTGTCAAGCCATATTGGTTGACTCGATTTTAATTTTAGGACTTGGAATTCATGTTACGAGCCTGCCGCTATTTTTTGCAGTAAGCATTCTTGCTAGCTGCACATTCATGGCTATCATTCAGTTCTTAGGTTCAGCCTTTGATAATCCTGGCCGGTTCATAGCATTATTAATTTTGATTCTTCAACTGACCAGCAGTGGCGGAACATTCCCAAATGAATTGGTTCCTGGCTTCCTGCAAGGATTCACACCATTCTTACCGATGACTTATTCTATTAATGCTTTTCGGGCAGTCATCTCAACAGGAGATTATAGCTTCATGTGGCATAATCTTAGCATATTGGCCATATTCCTTGTTGTAGCATTAATATTATCACTCATTTACTTTATTTACCGGTATAAAAAATTGAATGGTGCATTAGATGAAAAACAGAAAGAGGCAACAGTATAACAATGAAAAAACAGCGACCCATCATGGGTCGCTGTTTTTTCATTAATATCCTGATAATATTTGCCAAGCGCTTCCAACAAATGCGTGAAAAAAGCCCCCGTTAATCACACCCGTAAATATGCTGCTGCTCCCATGGAAAGGGAAATATGTAAAAAAACGTTTAAAGTGACAAAACCATGTTAATCACTTGTACATGTTGTTAACAGCTATACCCTTGTCTTTTGAGAAGCAGGTGCATATTTCTTCATCGGATTTTTAGCAATGACATCTTTTAAATAAGGAAGACCTGAAGGACCCGGTTTCCTCATAAGTTCCATTAGGTAAGAAATATCATCTAAAGCCCTGTGTGTTTGGAAATTGGTAATATTATGTGCCTGCAGTAATGTTAAGAGTTTACTATTCTCAAACCCATATTGCTTCCAAGGAACATTCCGCATCGTACAGAACCACTTTTGATCATTGATTTCCGGATACATTTGGTAGAGAAAACTTCTATCGAAAGAAGCATTATGTGCGAAAATCGAATCAGTGCGGGCAATGAAGGATTTAATTTTTTCATCGTGAAAACTTTTTCCTTCCACGGTGCTATATGGAATTCCATGAATCCTGTATGCTTGATCATAATTCATTCTTGCTTGATAGGAGAGAGGCTCCCTTAAAAATGATTCTTGATCAATAAGATTAATAATTTCCCCGGTTTCGCTGTTATAGGTAAACAGTATAAGGGCAAGCTCGATAATTTCATCAGAAGAGGGACGTAAACCAGTTGTTTCTACGTCTAGCACTAAACCTATTCTATTAGACAATTTTTTTTCCTCCAGTTGGGTTACATTCATCTATTATAGCTGACATAGGATAGCGATTGGAAGTGTGATGCATTGTTTTTAGGTCATTTTGAATGGCCCTTTCAGAATGACCTAAAAACAATTAGGCATTACCAAAAATCACTTGGTAAGTGAAGGGTTTCAGAATGAGGTGCATGGTACATGCTGGTTGGGACGAGGATAACATTAAACCTATATGTTTTGGTAAAGACGAGGTTGTATAACATAGTTTAAAGAGATTTCCCTTCGAATCGAACTATTTTATAAAAGATAGAGATTCACAGCAATCTCTATCTTTTTATTAGTTGAAGTTCACAAGCATTGTAAAATGATTTCCAATTCATGGTCGACGATTTGTATAGTCTCTTCTTTTTTTTGAAGTCTGAAAATGCTCTTGGATTTATTTATATATTGCAGTCCTTCGTCAGGCTGCTGAAGATGAATCAGATTCTTACCAGTTAAAAGATGGAGTTCTGCATATAAATATAATGATTCTGTCGAATTGCAAATGTTGATCCCTTTAAGGGTATAATTTAGCGATTCTTGATAGTAATGAAGTTCAGACAAAGTCAGTGCTAATCCATGAATGATCTTCACGACAATTGTACCTTCTTGATTCACATGGGGAATATTCTCGATGAATTCCAGTGCTTCATTGAAGATGGTGATGGCCTCTTCATAATTTTTTGTTTTAAAATGGATAATTCCAATACTATTTAAAACTTCTATCTCCTGTTGATGAAAAATGACACGTTTACCCATTGTAATCTGAATGGCCTCATTCAATAAGTCTATAGCCTTTTGTTTGTCATTGTACAAATAAAAAAAAGATATACCTTCATGCCATTTCAAGAATTGATAAAAAGATATTGATTTTTCCGGTGCCGTTGCCATTTCTTTTTGGACTATTTCATAGATTGCTTCAAAATTACGTGTACGTTTATATTTGTTTATCAATAGTTTAATGGTTTCTATGTAATTATATATTGGTTCATTTTTGGTAGTGAAGAAATACGGCAGGTCAACTTTAAGTTTATCCGCAAAAAGTGMCAATTCATCAATTGTTGGAGAAGTGATGCTCCTTTCATAATCTAACAGGGTATTAGGTTCACATATATCCTTTGCCAGTTCTTCTCTTGTAAGATTTTGTTTGATTCTTAACTCGTTGATAACAGAGCCAACCTCTATTTTCATTGCAATTGCCCCTTTATACCTATGTCTAGAATTCTATTTTAACATAATTTTATTTTTATCAGTAAAATAATTGAAAAATAGTATGATATAACTACTTTAAGTATTTTTCCTGTATATCCGCCCAACAAAAAAATAATGACGTTCGGTTTTTTTATTGAAGCTATCAAACTGCATGACATCTTTTCGATTTAAGTGGGAAAGGTCACTCTATCTTATTGTCAGAGAATTAATATTAATTCATGATAACGGATGAGGGGAAGCCCTAGATTTGGAATTGGAAATAGGTTAAAAAAAGAGGCGGCAATCTGCCACCTCTTACGATCTCAATTCCCAATGAATTGCTGAGTCCAATAGTGGGTGTATTTCCCTCCTGTCGCATGCCCAATTCCAATATGGGTATAGTTCTTGTTCAGGATGTTTGCCTTGTGTCCAGGGCTGTTCATCCAAGATTTCATGACAGCATCCGCACTAGGTTGACCTGCTGCGATATTTTCCCCTGCGTATTTGTAGCCGATCCCAAAGGATTTCATCATATCGAAGGGCGATCCGTAATTTGGGCTTGTATGATTGAAATAATTATTATCACGCATATCTTCAGATTTCATATTTGCAATGTTGGAAACGGCGGTATCCATTTCAAGGGAAGGGAGGCCCGACTTTGAACGTTCTTCGTTAACTAACCTAAGAACCTGCTGTTCAACTGACTGACCTTTTTCTTGATTAGTTGTGTGGATGGTTGAAGGAAGATTTATGATTTGTCCGATTTGAATTTGATTTGAATTGTTTATAGCCGTGTTCGTCTTAAGTAATTCGGAAAGGCTGACTTCATATTCAGACGCAATTTTCGTTAGGGTATCCCCTTTTGCAACCTCGTAAGTATTGGCTCCCTGAGCAACTGTTGGAGATAATAGGGATAGGGATAGTGCTGATAAAAGGATGATTTTCTTCATTTTGTTTCCTCCTAGTAGAATATCTGGATTGGAAGTCTAGTATCCTATAAAAATTGTTGTATGTAAAATTAGGTCATGCCCATTCTTTATTGAAATGGGCAGAAGGTAGCGAATGGGAGCATGCATGATGAGGGTCCATATGACCTGAGAGTGTTTATAGTAAACCAAAATCATAGGGCCTTTTGGTAGACGGGAAGAATTATTTCATGTAAAAAAAGAATCATTTTTCGTTTGCGGGATATGTTTGTCAGGGTAAATAATATGGACATCAAAACGAAAAGCATTTAAATGGAGGTAATTATAATAATGTGGAAATGATAATAAATTGCCCTTAGGGTTGAGCTTTATGGATCTTAAGGCCGGGAGGGTATTGGGAAGGATAGATATTAAGTATATAGGGGATATTTTCCTGTGAAATATTATCCTGAAAAAGAGATTTGAGACAAGTTTTCGTTTTCAATCAAGAGCACTGTTTGAGAAGCCGAAATCTATCCTTATGTACATGCACATTGATTGAAAAGGCATTTTGAAAGGCATATGCGAATATTCAAAACGAAAATCAATGGAAAGACTTTAAAAGAGAAACAAACTCAGGCATTTACCACGGATATGATACTTGCACTGGCGATCATTTTTGCAAATGGGTGTGAAGCCCAGGGAGAAGTTAAGGATAAAATGCGTTATTTGCCATCGCAACAAATCAAAGGCTTGAGGATAGGATGATTTGGGAAACGGCACGGATTTATTTATTAGCGAGAAAAAATGATCACGGGATTAAATAAATGGCTTGAATGAATCGGGTCGTCATCTACGGCGGGCCCATGGTGGTATACGGACAACAGGAGTTCTATCCTGATCAGCCTAAATCTTTTTTCTTATTAGAGTATGCGGGAACCTGGACGGCCTTCAGTATCATTCTTTAACAAATTCATTCGGGTTTTAATTATAAAGGACGGTTATAAGGACGCGGCATTGTATGTTAAGGGAAGGAGTTTATCAAAAAGTATTGTTCTTTAAGACAGGTATCTCTTCTTCAGGAATAGAATTAAGTAGACAGTTGAATATACGGGGGGATTCTTCGATGGGGTTTAGGGAATTGGAAACAAAAAGGCTGCAGTTAATTGAAATAGGTCACCAGCATTCTGAGAGTCTATTTGACATTTTGTCTAAAGATGAAGTGACCAAATATGATGGGATAGAAAGTTTAACACAAGTTGAAGATGCCCGCCGTTTAATCGACTCGTTTAAAAGTGCTTATATAAACAAACGGGGGATACGGTGGGGAGTTGTTGTGAAAGATTCAGGTAAATTCATTGGTACCGTTGGCCTGAATCAATTGAGCCTTGCCAACAAACGAGCTGAAATCGGGTATGAAATCCATCCTGAATATTGGAGAAAACACTTTACGTCCGAGGCTGTCAACGAAGTATTGCGCTATTCATTTGGAGAATTGAAACTAAACAGAATGGCTGCATTAACTTTCAAGGATAATTTTGCATCCAGAAACCTCTTGAAGAAATTTGGTTTTAAAGAGGAAGGAAGTCTCAGAAGTTATATATTTCATCGTAAACAATCGCATGATGCCCTAGTATTTTCCTTGTTAAGCACAGAGTATAGTCAATTACCACAGCAAAGCGTTTAGGATTCATTTCAAAAAAGTTGATAGAAGATAGCAGCTGGCCAATAGTGCCAGTTTTTTAAGTTAAAGAATGTTTCTCCACTTGTAGGGAAAATATACGTATTCTTCATGTTAAAATTAGAAAGCGAAGTCAGTTAATCAGTCCGGGTGGACATAAAAAGGAGGATAATCATTGTGAAGATATTATTTCCGTTGCTTGCGGTCCTAGGTGGCATCACCATTGCCATACAAGGGCAAATCAATGGTGGATTAGGGAAAAAAGTGGGGGTTATTGAAGCTTCTTTCATTTCGTTTGGCATCGGGACACTCGCTTTATTATTTATTGTTTTGTTCGCGGGAAATGGAAACATTTCCGCCATCGCGTCTGTACCAAAATGGCAATTGATAGGCGGACTTCTAGGGGCCATTTATGTCATTGTTATAATAGTGGTTATCCCTCAGATTGGAGTGGCTCCTGCCTTGGTTGGGGTTATCGCAGGCCAGATACTGATTGGGGCCCTCATTGACCATTTTGGTTTATTCGGCGGGGTTCGCATCCCATTGGATGCGAAAAAGGTTGCAGGAATATGTTTGCTTTTCGTGTCATTATATTTATTTAATCATAAATGAGGAATGGTCATCATTAATCATTGGATTTACAGGGTGCATATAGGTGAGAGACTGATGAATAACTTTATTCCTACATAGTTATTATCCGTTATTTGGGATTTTCTTGAAAAGACCTCAATGGAAAAAGTATTATCCTACTAAAATATATTATTTGATCAGGAATCGGTTTGCTAGGAAAGTGGTCTTAGCAACCGGACTAACTGTAATTGTTAGAATATTTAGTGAAAAAAAGACAAGCGAAACTATATGAATACTGGTATAAAAGAGTTTGAAAAAACCACAAGATGTCGGTAGTCATTTTATATTAATTAGGTTTTCCATTCTTTTTACCTAATATCTAGATCGAATTGATTAGCAAATAATTACTATGTTGTGAAAAAGTACTCATTGGTTTATTGATTTTTCGGTTTATTCGTAATATACTTAAAATTCAACATCTTTAATTCGAGGTATAGTACCCTTAGCGAGGTTGGAAAGAGTGTGCTTTTTAACTAGTAAACTGCATTAATTGGTTTTTTTAGGAGATTCACAGATTTATGCAAACGGTTCGCTAGTTGTTTTCGGTGAATTCCTGCTATGAATGCTTCTAACTTTCCACGCTGATATTCAGAATGTACTATACCAACAATTAATAGGTGGTATAAGGATAATCCCTTAAATGGGAATATTCGAAGAAAGATTAAAGATAGGGGGAATATTTTTTGAAAAAGTCTAAATTTTCAGTGCTTGCTCTTCTTATGGCCATCATGCTTATACTTGCGGCATGCAACGGCGGTTCGAAGGAAACCTCGAATGAAAAAGAAGGTGGCTCGGGTGACTCCACCAAATCAAAAGTATTAAACGTAAACAACTCGAGTGAACCTGGTTCGCTTCACCCTGCCAATGCCCAAGGTACTCATGAATCATGGATCCTTGAACATACGTTTGAGGGGCTGACTAAGAAAACAGAAGAAGGTAAAATCGTCCCTGGTTCTGCAAAATCATGGGAAATCAGTGATGATGGACTAACATGGACATTCAAATTGAGAGATGGTTTGAAATGGTCAAATGGAGACCCGCTTACAGCTAATGATTTCGAATATGCTTGGAAATATGCCTTGAAACCAGAAACTGCTGCTGATTATGCTTACCAGCTTTATTATCTTAAAGGCGGAGAAGCCTACAACAGCAAGAAAGGCAAGGAAGAGGACGTAGGGGTTAAAGCTATAGACGATCTTACATTAGAGGTTACTTTGGAGCAGCCTACACCATATTTCCTTGACTTGACTTCCTTCTATACTTTCTATCCAATCGATAAAAAGGTACAGGAAGAAAATCCAAAATGGGCTTTGGATGCAAAGACACACGTTTCAAACGGGCCGTTCAAATTAACGGAATGGAAACATAAAGAAAGCCTGAAAATCGAAAAGAATGAAAATTACTACGATAAAGATAAAATCAAATTGGATGCAGTTAACTTTGCTCTAATTGAAGATGAAAATACAGCATGGCAAATGTATCAGAGTGGCGAATTGGACCTCGCTTATCCACTGCCAGTAGATATTCAAGGTCAAATGGTCAATTCTGATGATAAAGAATTCAAAATGGGCAAAGAACTTGCCGTTTACTATTACAACTTTAATACGAAAGTGAAACCTTTCAATAATGCTAAAGTAAGGAAAGCGCTTTCAATGGCTATCGAGCGTCAAAAAATCACCGAAAATGTTGCTCAAGGCGGACAAAAGCCTGCTTTCGGCGTAGTCCCTCCGGGTATTCCTGATGCATCTGGAGATTTCCAGGAAAATACAGGTAACCTATTTAAGGAAGATGTTACCGAAGCTAAGAAATTGTTAAAAGAAGGACTTGCTGAAGAAGGCATGAAAGAATTACCTGAGTTTTCAATTTTGTATAACACTTTAGATTCCCACAAGAAAATTGCTGAAGCGGTTCAAGAAATGTGGCGTGATAACCTGGGTGTTAAAGTAACACTTGAAAATGCGGAATTCCAAGTTAAGCTTGACCGTGAAAAAGCTGGCGACTTTGAAATTTCCCGTGCCGGATGGGTTGGTGACTATGTTGACCCGATGACCTTCATGCTTTGGGAAACAGATGGTGCCTATAATGATGCAGGTTGGTCCAACAAAGAATATGATAATTTATTAAAAGAGGCAAAATCTACAATGGATCCAAAAGAACGCATGGCTGCTTTACATAAAGCAGAGGAAGTTCTGATTGAAGATATGCCAATCCTTCCGGTGTACTTCTACACAAAACCATACATGGTTAAATCGAATGTTACTGGAGTTTATGCACCGATTAATGCTTATCCGAACTTTATTTACGCGGATAAAAAATAAGAGAAGGATAAAAGTGAAATGGGAGGTATGTCCGATTAAGGACATACCCCATTTTTCAATTGCGAATTTGAATATTTCATGAATTCATTTCCGTTTTCAACTCCTTAGAAAATCGATGATTGGGGTGATTACCATGTTGAGATATACATTAAACCGTTTTAAATGGGCGATTATTACTTTATGGGCGGTTATTACATTAACGTTCATCATAATGCATACGATTCCGGGAAATCCATTTGCTAAAGAAGGAGCAATGCCTCCTGCAGTTTATGAGAACCTTCAAGTCCACTATGGATTGGACAAGCCGTTGTTGACCCAGTATGGGAATTATTTATTGGAAGTCGTACAATTCGATTTTGGTCCATCATTGAAATCCTCATCCATTTCTGTGAATGATTACATTTTGAAAGGATTTCCAGTGTCGTTGCACTTAGGGGCACAAGCATTGGTGATTGCCATCTTTTTTGGGCTAATTTTGGGTGTAGTTGCTTCACTGAAAAGAAATAAATGGCCCGACTATTTATCAATGGTCATTGCCATCGTAGGGATCTCTGTTCCAAACTTTATCTTGGCGACTATTTTAATCAATTATTTCGCAATAAAATGGCATATATTCCCAGTTGCTACATGGGCGACATGGCAGCATACCATTTTACCATCCATTGCCCTGTCAATGATGCCTCTTGCTTTCATCGCCAGATTGATGCGGACAAGTATGCTTGAAGTAATGGGGCAGGATTACATTTTGACTGCAAAGGCCAAAGGATTAAAACGGAGCGGTGTCATAATCAAACATGCTATTCGGAATGCGTTATTGCCGATTATCACGATTCTAGGTATCCTGACGGCTAATATCGTTACAGGAAGCTTCATCATTGAACGTATTTTTGGTATTCCAGGCATGGGAGATATGTTCGTAAAGGGAATATCCAACCGAGACTACCCGGTCATTCTTGGTTCCACAATTGTGTATAGTGCAGTGCTTATCCTATTGATATTCATCGTTGATATAGCCTACACGTTGATTGATCCAAGAATTAAAGTGACGGGGGAGAAGAAATAATGGCAGATAAAGTGCATTTAACCGAAGATATGTTCCAACCCGCTGAAGGAAACTTTAAGGAAGCTGAAAAAATTGCCAGGCCTACAGTTTCATATTGGTCTGACGTCTGGCGTCGTTTTAGAGAAAATAAATTGGCAATGACGGGATTCGTACTTATTATCCTCTTGGTTTTACTGGCGATTTTTGGTCCATATATTAACGGGTATACTTATTATGGACAAGATTTCGAGAAAAAGAATCTTAGTCCAAATGCCGAGCATTGGTTTGGAACGGATTCTTCAGGAAGGGATTTATTCACGCGAGCTTGGTATGGTGCGAGGATATCGTTGTTCATTGGATTGATGGCTGCGCTGATTGACTTCTTGATTGGTGTCCTTTATGGCGGGATTTCAGCCATTCGTGGCGGACGCACAGATAATATCATGATGCGGTTTGCTGAAGTGATCTATGCAATCCCTTACCTATTGATGGTTATCTTAATGATGGTCGTATTAAAACCTGGTATTCTGCCGATCATCATTGCGATGTCGATTACAGGGTGGATTCCCATGGCACGACTAGTAAGGGGACAGGTTTTACAACTTAAAGAGAATGAATATATCCATGCAGCAACCATCTCTGGAGCCAATACGAGCTGGACTTTAAGAAAACACATGATTCCAAATACAATGGGACCGATCCTGGTCAATTTAACGTTGACTGTACCCACTGCGATTTTTGCCGAAGCTACACTAAGCTTTTTAGGTCTTGGAGTGCCAGCGCCTCAAGCAAGCTGGGGAACATTGACAAGTGATGCCCTGGGAAGCATTTTGGTAGGGAATTTCTATCAACTTTTAATCCCGGCAATATTGATTTCCTTAACCATGTTCGCGTTCAATGTGGCTGGTGACGGACTGCAGGATGCCCTGGATCCAAAACTTCGGAAATAATAGAGTCCTAACATAAAGATTTGATATTACTAGAATAGGAGGGACGATGATGGAGAACCTATTAGAAGTCAATGATTTACACATCACCTTCCATACTTATGCAGGAAAAGTGCAGGCGGTTCGCGGCGTGAACTTTGAAGTGAAAAAAGGGGAAGCCGTTGCCATTGTTGGAGAGTCCGGATGCGGTAAAAGTGTTACTGCGAAATCCATCATGAGATTATTGGAAACACCTCCAGCAGAGTATGGAAAAGGGTCTATAAACTTTGGCGGCAAAGATCTTATTAAAATGAGTGAAAAGGAAATGCAGAAGATTCGCGGAAATGAAATCAGCATGATTTTTCAGGATCCAATGACTTCGCTTAATCCAACGACAAAAATTGGCAGCCAAATCATGGAGGGTATTTTAAAGCATAATAAAAATATGTCCCGAAAAGATGCGTACGAACGGGCGTTGGAGACGCTTAAACTTGTAGGTATTCCTCAGCCGGAAAAAAGGATGCAACAATATCCACATGAGTTTTCAGGTGGTATGCGCCAAAGGGCAATGATAGCAATGGCTTTAGCCTGTGAACCGAAATTGCTAATTGCGGATGAACCTACAACGGCATTGGATGTAACGATACAAGCGCAAATTTTGGAACTGATGAAAGATATCCAACGTAGAATGGATACTTCCATCATATTAATCACTCATGATTTAGGTGTGGTTGCGGAAACTTGTGAACGGGTAGTCGTCATGTATGCAGGCAAGGTTGTGGAGACGGGAACGGTAGGAGCTATATTTTCAAACCCACAGCATCCATATACAAGAGGCCTGCTTAAAACGGTGCCAAGGCTGGATATGGAAAAAACGGCTCCGTTGGTTCCCATTATCGGATCACCACCGGATTTATTGGATCCGCCAAAAGGTTGCCCATTTTATCCAAGATGTGAATCCGCAATGAAAGTGTGCAAAGACCATGATCCGGAACTTGAAGTAGTGGAAGAGGGTCAGACAGCTGCATGCTGGCTGCACCACCCAATGGCAAAAGCAACACAGGTACAAGCACCGACTAATGTATAAAGGAGGAGAACCAATGGTTTCACTAAAAAATAAGTCAGTTAAAGAAAAGACAGTCAACGAAAATTCTCCTCTTGTTGAAATAAAGAATCTGAAGAAGTATTTTCCCGTTGGTTCTCAGACGCTGAAAGCGGTAGATGGTTTGGATCTCAAAATCTATCCGGGGGAAACTGTCGGTCTTGTTGGGGAAAGCGGTTGTGGTAAATCGACTGCAGGGCGTACAATCACAAGGCTATATGAACCGACAGATGGCGAAGTTCTTTTTCAGGGGAAAAATATTTTCGATTACAAACAGGGGGAAATGTCACAAATCCGCCGTGAAATACAAATGATTTTCCAAGATCCCTACGCATCCTTGAACCCAAGGATGAAGGTGGAGGAATTGATTGGGGAACCACTTGCCATACATGGGATATCAAAAGGTAAAGAGAGAAGAAAAAGGGTGGAAGACCTATTAAAGCTGGTTGGTTTAAGTCCGGAACATATCACTCGTTTTCCGCATGAATTCAGCGGTGGACAACGCCAGCGTATTGGAATTGCAAGGGCTTTGGCATTAAATCCTAAATTCATCGTTTGTGATGAACCGATTTCTGCCCTGGATGTTTCGATACAAGCTCAAGTGGTTAACTTATTAAAAGAGCTACAAAAAGAAATGGGCTTGACCTATTTATTCATCGCACATGATTTATCGATGGTCAAGTATATTTCAAATCGCATTTTAGTCATGTACCTTGGAAGGATGATGGAACTTTCGGATAGTGATTCTTTAACGAATGATCCGCTACATCCATACACGCAAGCCTTGCTTTCGGCAGTGCCGATTCCGGACCCCACTATTAAACGGGAAAGAATCGTACTTAAAGGCGATGTACCAAGTCCGATAAATCCGCCGAGCGGCTGTGTATTCCGGACTCGCTGCCCTAAAGCGATGGAGATATGCTCCAGTGCTGTACCTGAATGGAAAGAACAAAAACCGGGACATTTCGTAGCTTGTCATTTATATTGGTAAACAAAAAAACCAGTTGCGTTTGCGACTGGTCCTTTTTTACATATTTATTTAAAATATTTTTAGATATAAGCGATTATCTTGAAGAATAAATTATTTTATAGTATGTCAAAATAAATAACTAGGAATCTGAAAATAAAACATATAAAATGTAATTATATGTAAAAATAAATAATTGTTTCTTGTACCAATTTGTAAGAGAAGGAGGGATTGATATTGTATTCCACGATAACTAGTGAAATCGTCAATCGTGTCATGATAATTACGCTTAATCGTCCTGAAAGAATGAATGCTTTCAATGAAAAGATGTGTGAGGAGATGATTCTTGCTTTAGATGAAGCGGATGAAAGTGATGACGTACGAGCCGTTATTTTAACTGGCGCTGGGGATGCTTACTGTGCTGGAATGGATTTGGAGAAAGGTGCAGAAACCTTTATGGATCACACCCCTTTGGTTGAATACCGTGATGCAGGGGGGGTGTTGTCATTACGGATTTTTGAGATGAAGAAACCCATGATAGCAGCCATTAATGGAGCGGCAGTTGGGATTGGGATAACAATGACTTTGCCTATGGACATTAGAATCGCTTCAACAGATGCAAAAATGGGTTTTGTATTTGCCAGGAGAGGGATAACGATGGAAGCATGCAGCGGTTGGTTCTTACCTAGGCTTGTCGGAATGGGCAAAGCTTCCGAATGGATTTTTACCGGCAGAATGATTTCTGCCAGTGAAGCATATGAGGGAAGATTGGTAAACAAGATCGTTGAGCCGGAAGAATTGATGTCTGCGGCAATGGAAATTGCAGCAGACATTGCGGAAAATACATCTTCCGTCTCAGTGACGTTATCCCGCCAGTTAATGTGGACCATGCTCGGTGCAAACCATCCTGTTGAATCGCATAAAATAGAATCGAAAATGATTCATTGGACCGGAAAACAAGCGGATGCACAAGAAGGAATCGAAGCCTTCCTTGAAAAAAGGAAAGCTGATTTCAAAATGAAAAGCAGCTCCGATATGCCCCCGTTTTATCCTTGGGGAACGGATCGAACATATGAAGTGGATAAGAAATGAATGGTAGGGTAAAAGCCTAGGGAAGTGCGTGATAATTTTTACTTTTCGGATAAATTAGGGTTTCGTTTCTTAGTGTGTTATACTGTGTTTACCATTTACTAAACTTGTTTCATGTTCCCCTATTCCCTGTGAATAGGGGTTTTTTAATTATTGCAATTCAATAAAAAAAACAGACTCTACAAGTAGAGTCCGTTATATAGTGTATTTAAAATTATGCTTTTTGAACGTTAGTAGCTTGGGGTCCACGTTGACCTTGCTCWACTTCAAAAGTAACTTCTTGACCTTCGTCTAATGATTTGAATCCTTCGCTTTGGATAGCTGAGAAATGTACGAATACATCGTCTCCGTTTTCGCGTTCGATGAAGCCAAATCCTTTTTCTGCGTTAAACCATTTTACTTTACCTTGTTCCATTGTTGTTGCCTCCTAGTGTGAATCCACACATTGTGTTACTACCCTTGCTCAATCATTAGACGAAAAGTGTTTCACTTATCAATCTTCCCGAACAAAAATAATTCTTATTAAATATAACAGATATTGTCGGAATCTGCAAGTAAACAAAGCAAGATTATTTATAATGCTAGATGTTAAAAAATTATTAATGCCCTTTTTTGTAATCAAGTAAATTTGTTGGAGGATTTTTTACCATTAAGATCGTTCATTAAATTCGGCATGAAAATCCTGAATAAGCCGTTCTCGTAAAATTCCGTATTTCCGGATGTGTGCGGGTAATGTACCGCCAATATAATCGGACTTAGGAAGAAGGGATTCAATTGTTTTGTGTGAACATCCCATCGACAATTTCTGATTTACCGGAATGGGCATTCATAATTCGGTCAAGGGAAAGACTTGGCAATTTTAGCGGTTTCTTTTTTGATTTTCCCAACACCGATGATTCCGATGGTCTTTTCATGAATTTCCTGCTTATATTTGCGTGATGCCAAGCCTTTTCCAGCTTTTGCTTAGTACATATATTTTTCTTGTTAAAGCAAGCCTTAACAAGAAAAATGGGTTCTAAATGGGGATGGTATGGACGCCATTTGCAGTTGTAATCTGCACATTCTTTTTTTCTAAGTTTTCCAGGGGTCAAGCATTCACTCCGGCACTCCATGTCTGGAACCTTTTTATTTCGTTTGTGTCAATTGATTCAGACATTTCCTTTTTCCAGCCTGCGATCACTTCCGAATCGGTTATATGATCCTTCCAAATTTCCGGAGATCTTCAGGAAATCACAATCCACTCGGGTACCAATTCTTTAACTCYCTGTAATAAAGGTCCATACAAGCCTGGCTTATTATGAGTTTTCTTGGCATGATTCTCCCCCTGCCTATTTTTCCGAATTATACATAAGTTCAATGATATTTCAATTGGGAACAGTGATTGCTTTCCAATCTTGCTATAATACAAATAATTAATGGAATGGGGTGTAATCATGAATGTGAAAGACATATATGGACAGCTGCCTACCATAGAATCAAAACGTTTAGTTATGAGGAAAGTCACCATGAATGATGCAGAAGACATGTTCGCTTATGCATCCAATAGTGATGTATCCCGCTTCGTCACATGGGAAGCCCATCGTTCCCTATGTGATACAAGGGATTTTATCCGATTTGCCTTACAGAATTATGAGGATAAGAAAATCGCTCCATGGGGAATACAATACAAGGAAAGCGGTAAGCTGATTGGCACTATTGACTTTGTTTCATGGCAGGTTGATCATCATAGAGCTGAAATTGGATATGTGCTGGCACCAGAATATTGGGGGAATGGCTTGGTGACGGAGGCAGCCAAAAAGATAATCGAATTTGGCTTCGATAATATGAACCTTGTCCGAATACAAGCGCGCTGCTTTGTAGGAAATTTGGCTTCGGAGCGAGTCATGCAAAAGGCTGGAATGTCTTTTGAGGGAATCATAAGGAAAGGGATGTTTGTTAAAGGAAAGCATGAGGACCTAAAGTTATACTCGATTATTAAAGGTTGATTTGAAAGCCTGCTGATTCAAGGGAAAGAAATATTCTAAAAGGTTAAAAGCGGATTTTACCATGAGTATTGAGTGGGGAAATTTCTTTTCATGATTATTATGAATATAGGAAAATCGAAATCAAACAATTTGTGCAAATATTGAATCAAAAACTATACAAAACGTCTAATGTAAAAAGCCCGTTTGAAAAATATAATAAAACTATGAAATCGTGTTGAAATGGAGGGTTTCTTTAATGACTGTTATCAATGATGTAGAAACGTTGAAAAATTATATCGGTGGCAAGTGGGTGAATTCCACAACATCGAAACATGAGGAAGTGCCTAATCCGGCAACAGGAGAAGCTTTGGCAATCGTACCCCTTTCCACAAAGGAAGATGTCGACCAGGCGGTGCAGGTTGCTAAAAAGGCGTATAAAGAATGGAAAAAGGTGGCCGTGCCAAAAAGAGCGCGCTTCTTATTCCGTTACCAGCAATTATTGATAGAACACTGGGATGAACTTGCAAAGCTGGTCACGATAGAAAATGGAAAAAGCTATACAGAAGCATATGGTGAGGTTCAACGTGGAATTGAATGCGTTGAATTCGCTGCAGGTGCGCCTACCTTGATGATGGGCAGTCAGCTTCCTGATATATCCCCTGGAATTGAATCTGGCATGTATCGTTATCCAATGGGTGTCGTTGCCGGGATTACGCCATTTAATTTCCCAATGATGGTTCCCTGTTGGATGTTCCCGCTTGCAATAGCCTGTGGAAATACGTTTATCTTAAAACCTTCAGAACGGACTCCGCTTTTAGCCAACCGCCTTGTAGAATTACTGACGGAAGCCGGCGTTCCGAATGGTGTTGTCAATATTGTCCATGGTGCCCACGATGTCGTGAATGGAATTTTGGAGCATGAAGACATTAAAGCGATATCATTTGTCGGATCCCAACCTGTAGCAGAGTATGTATATAAAACGGCAGCTGCCAATAAAAAACGTGTCCAGGCTTTATCAGGAGCGAAAAATCATTCAATCGTCATGCCTGATGCGGATTTGGATAATGCCGTAACGAACATAACGAATGCCGCCTTCGGGTCAGCAGGCGAGCGTTGCATGGCCGCGTCGGTGGTTGTTGCGGTAGGCGAAGTGGGAGATTTGCTTGTTGAGAGATTAAAGGCTGCAGCGGATGACATCAAGATTGGCAATGGAATGGATAAGGACGTTTTCTTGGGCCCTGTGATCCGTGATACTCATAAAAAGAGAACAGAACAATATATTGAAATCGGGGAAAAAGAAGGAGCGGTTCTCCTTCGTGATGGCAGAAAAGAAGGCGATCAGGAAAATGGCTATTATGTTGGGCCGACATTATTTGACCATGTAAAAACAAACATGAAAATATGGAAGGATGAAATTTTTGCCCCTGTTTTATCCATAGTAAGGGTTAATACGCTTGAAGAAGCAATCGATTTGACCAATAAATCCGAATTTGCCAATGGTGCCTGCCTCTATACGGATAGTGCAAAAGCCATCCGGGAATTTCGTGAAGAAATTGATGCAGGGATGCTTGGTATTAACCTTGGTGTACCCGCGCCTATGGCATTCTTTCCTTTTTCCGGCTATAAAAGTTCATTTTATGGAGACCTTCATGCCAATGGAAAGGACGGCGTGGAATTTTACACTAGAAAGAAAATGTTAACGGCAAGATATTGATAGGAAAAAGGGGTCGACGCTATTTGTGGTCGACCTTCCTTTATAGCTTTATACATTATTATAGGAGGAGTGTGGCATATGCCCGTTAAAAAACAGGGTCATGATCTTAAAACGATGGATGGCAAATATGTCTGGCATCATATGAAAGGGGCTGAACCCAACCCTGGGACAATGGTAGTCCAAAAAGGGCAAGGAGCATGGATTACGGATGTTGATGGGAATCGTTTCCTGGATGGGATGTCAGGCTTATGGTGTGTCAACGTAGGATATGGTCGTACGGAGCTGGCCGAGGCAGCTTACGAGCAGTTGAAAGAGCTTCCTTATGCCCCTTTAACGAACAGCCACATCCCGGCTATTAAGCTAGCAGAGAAGTTAAATGAATGGCTGGGTGGGGATTATGTGATTTTCTTCTCTAACAGCGGTTCAGAAGCAAATGAGACAGCTTTTAAAATTGCTCGACAGTATCATCAGCAAAAAGGTGAACATGGACGTTATAAATTCATTTCCCGTTATCGAGGTTATCATGGCAATTCAATGGGGGCACTGGCAGCTACCGGGCAAGCACAACGAAAGTTTAAATATGAACCACTCGCCCCAGGTTTTCTTCATGTATCACCGCCGGATTCATACCGAAACCCAGAGGATGAAAGCGGTGAAAAAAGTGCGGCTGAAATTGACCGTACCATTACATGGGAATTGGGCGAAACGGTGGCCGCGGTAATCATGGAACCAATCATCACCGGAGGCGGAATCCTGATGCCACCTGATGGATATATGAAGCGGGTAAAAGAAATTTGTGAGAAAAATGGTGTCCTGCTCATTTCGGATGAGGTCATTTGCGGGTTTGGCCGTACTGGAAAGAAATTCGGATTTATGAATTATGATGTAAAACCGGACATCGTAACAATGGCTAAAGGAATCACAAGCGCTTACCTGCCATTATCCGCTACAGCCGTCAAACGTGAAATTTATGAAGCGTACATTGGTTCAGATGAATATGACCGCTTTCGACATGTAAATACATTTGGTGGCAATCCAGCTTCCTGTGCCCTTGCTTTAAAAAATATTGAAATATATGAAAATGAAAAACTAATAGAACGGTCTGAAGAGTTAGGGCTTCGCTTTCTGCAAGAGTTTGAAGAAATCAAATCTCATCCTAATGTTGGGGATGTACGCGGGAAAGGTTTGTTGGTAGGGATTGAACTAGTGGAAGATAAACAGACAAAACGACCGATCGATCTTTCCAAAATCAATAAAGTGATTGCGTCATGCAAAGAAAAGGGGCTGATTATAGGTAAAAATGGTGATACAGTTGCAGGCTTCAATAATGTCCTGACTCTCGCTCCCCCACTAAGTATCACTGAAGAGGATTTCTTATTCATCGTAATGACTGTAAAGCGAACACTAACAGAACTATAAATAAAAAAACTTCAGAAATAGAATAGGTAGCCTTGAAATACGTTTCCTGAAAATTCGGTATATAAATAGAGTTCAATATGTACTTGTTGATTTTCCCTATTTTAACATTCGGTTTTTTTCGGAAATATTTCCTTTTAATTGAGGAAGCTGCGTTTAGTTTTAGCACCGTTCAGAACCTTTGAACGGTGCTTTTATATATGGTCAAAGGACCGGGTATAACGCGTAAAAAAACGCTAAAAGGCTGTGGTTTGTCCATACATAAATTAGCTTATCCCATAGGTTAAATAGAAAATAAATTTCCCTTTCGTGTCTAAAAGTTAGATTTGGAGTAATGGATAAGATTTAATTCCTCTATCACTTAGATTTTTAAAAGGCCTATATTTATTTAAAATACAAGGATAGAAAGAATAAGAGATCTATGACGAATTAAAGGGGGAATTTTTGGAATCGTTTTCCTTGCTTAGTTATAGCGGATGTTTGAAAATGGAATGATAATGATTGGTTGAAAAATACCGATTTCATATTGTCAATATTAACTTCAGAAGAGGTGTGGTACATGAAGAATGAAGATATAACAAAAAAACTCACATTACATACCCCTGAAATTTTAGGTAGTGAGAATTTTTCAAAGTATGCTGTATTGGTTCCGCTTATAGAAAAAGAAGATGGAATCCATGTTCTTTTTGAAGAGCGTTCACACACACTTAGGAGGCAGCCAGGGGATATCTGTTTTCCAGGCGGGAAAATAGACAAGTCGGACCATGATGAACAATCGGCTGCCCTTAGGGAAACATATGAGGAACTTGGTTTGAAAAAAGAAGATATTTATAATGTCTTTCCAATTGATTATTTGGTATCCCCTTTTGGGATGATTGTATATCCTTATGCAGGATTTGTTCGTAACCATCAACGGATAATCCCTAATCCAGCTGAGGTAGAAACCATTTTTAGTGTACCGCTTTCCTTTTTCATGGAAAAACCGCCAGAGATATATCATGTGAAATATAAAATAGAACCACATGAAAACTTCCCCCAAGATTTAATTGTTGGCGGGGAGAATTATAAATGGCAGCCAAAACAAATGGAAGAATATTTTTACTTATATAACGATCGAGTAATCTGGGGAATGACAGCGAAAATCCTTACCCATTTTATAGAAATTCTTCGTTAGACACTTCTAAAGCACCTTTTTTTCTCAAAGGATTTCTATTAAACTTAAATTATGGTAAAAGTTAGGTTTTAATAGAATCGGGGGGATGAGTGGATGAAGAATAGTTTTGAAATACTTGAAAAAGAACGGGAAATGGCAATGGCTGCGCATGTGAACTTCAATGAAAACCGCGAATACTACGATGAAACGAAAGATCAGGAACTTAAGCGAGAATACTATCAAGATGGTTCCTTGGACCGAGAAGGATTGAAGAAACTACTAGTAGCAACCCATAAAAACCAGCTGAACTACTCACCACATCGTCATGTTTACCCTTGGGTTGACTTACAGGAAAATGGCAAGCTGAAAAGCCTGTATTCCGGTAAAGGAATGGATCCTATAGAAGTCATTGAGGAAGATATCCGTATACTAGAAGAGTTGTCAAAAGGGATTGAATCAACGAAGATGGAGAACATGCTCGTTAATTGTGAACATGTCGTACCTCAATCATGGTTCAATAAAAAAGAACCGATGAGGGGGGATTTGCACCATCTGTTCGCCTGCGAACCAACTTGTAACAGTAGCCGGGGTAACTATCCATACCATGATTTTGAGGATTATATCCCAGAAGCATCGGCTGCCGGAATAAAAGCGGGTTGCGGGAAATCAGACGAAGGTAAATTCGAACCTGAATACGGCAAAGGCATTGTAGCGAGGGCTACCATGTATTTTTTACTCAGGTATGAGGGTATCATCGATAACGGCAATATTGACCTGGCACTGCTTATGGAATGGCACCGGCTCTTTCCAGTCAGCACTTATGAAAAACATAGAAACCAGGCTATACATGAGATTCAGGGTAATCGAAACCCATTTATAGATTTCCCCGAAATGGCGGAGAAATGGAATTAAATTATAAAAAAAGGATTGAAGCTGTGGTAAAAGCTTCAATCCTTTTTTAATGAGAGATTTTAAAGGAATTTCACACAAACGGGAAAGGGAACTTGAACATCTTTTTGCAATAATGTTAATTTTCCGTCCTGTTCATTCCGTGCATATAGTGTCAGGTTTCCTGATTGTTCATTAGAAGCGATCAGGAATTTTCCGCTAGGGTCCAATGAAAAATCTCGTGGCCAATGCCCTTCGGAATTGACCAGTTCCACGAATGCCAATTTGCCTGTTTCTTGATTGATTTGGTAAACGGCTATACTATCATGTCCGCGGTTTGCGGCATATACGAATTTACCGTCATCAGAAATATGAATGGCGCTGCCCTGGCTGTTTTCCTTGAAATCTTCGGGAATGGTCCGGACCGTTTGTAATTCAGAAAAACTCCCGGTTAGACTGTCGAAACTTAAAACAATGACTTCTGGTACAAGCTCAGACATGACATACGCAAATTTTCCGTTTGGGTGGAAGGTCAAATGCCGTGGTCCGCTGCCTGGTGCAACGGATAAACTGTTTACTTCTTCCATAATCCCATTATGTATTTTATAAGTTATCACTTTATCTATTCCTAGATCGACTACAGCAATGAATCTTTCGTCCGGTGTGAAACCAGCGAAGTGAGTGTGTGCTTTTTCCTGACGTTCTTCATTAGGTCCGTGACCCTCATGTCGAACAGTGGATGATAAAGGTAAAGGGACCGCGTCGTTCTGAAGCGGATATGATTCAATCACGCCTTCTCCATAACTGGAAGTGACCAAAACCTGTTTCTTGCTGTCGACACTTATATGGCAGGAAGAACCATTTGGTGTCAGTTGTTTGCCCAAGTAGGTAAGCTCACCAGATTCTTCACTTATCGAATAGGCTGAAACTCCACCACTGCCCGCTTCTTTTAAAATGGCGTAGAGATTCTTCTTGTCCTGGCTTATGGCGAGATAAGTCGGATCGGTTAATTCTGCTGCAAGAACCGGTGTACTGAGTTTTCCTTCTGCTGTATCTAAAGTAAAGCGGTAAATGCCTTTGCTGTTTCCTTTTGTGTAAGTGCCAATGTATCCAATTATGGTTTGTTGATCATGTTTTGCCATATTTATCTCCTCCAAGAAAGATTTGTGTTTATTTTTATTTTAACATAGATGATACGCATTATATCCTTTTCCCGGTTTAAGTCGAGTTGGAACCTGATTCATTTAGAAATTACTGGGGCGAGAAGAAAAGAAACGACAAGGGGGTAAAATTTTATCGACTGGCTTTGAGACTTCGATAGGAATATGCCTAAACGCAGAAACGGAAAATAAGCCCTGATCAGTCAGTTTAATTTCCGGGATGACAGGTAACGCCAAGAACGCAAGTGTAAGGAAAGGGTTGAAATGCCTGTTTGCACCGAGTTTCAATGGGGCACCATCGATTCGTTCAATGAATGAACGACATCATATAAGTTCATTTACTCAAAATCCAGAAATTGGGGGTGGGAGGGAGGCTAGTATTTTCTCTTTATGAATTACCGCCAATCCACCCTGGGTCTTTTTGATTTCCTATGCGGCCATTAGCATATCTTGGTCATTCGTGCCGGCAATGATTAAATTATGTGAATTATGGGCTACTGTCATGGCAATTGCGCCTGATTTCAATCCGAGCCCTTTTATGATCCCAAGACCTAATTGGTTGGTCAAATGATGCCGTTCAATTACAGCCAGTTTTATATGATCAACTTGTTCAGGGAACTGGAATAGACCATGATTAACCCTAACCGGTTCAATCGAATGCTTTGTAATCAAACTGTTTGTAGTTATTCAATATTAATAGAAGGAAGCTTATTTTTAAAAGGTATCGTCAAATCATCTTCCGTTATTTCATGAAATTGAACGGAGTGCTTCAACTCGTCGTCAATAGCCTGTTCCTTTTCAGCTGGAAAGTTAAGTAAACGATTAGTTTGCACCATAAGCCTCCCTCTTTAAAGACCTAGTGGATGATGACTGAATCAAGATCATCTAATAGAAGGAAGTCTGCCTTGAATCCAGGCGCTATGACACCATATTCCGTTAAACCAAAGCATTCTGCTGCATTTATGGTCGCCATTTGAATGGCGGTAATAGGCTGGACACCTGTTTCTAAGGATAGTCGAACATTGTGATCGATACTCCCCTCAGATAGAATATCATCCAGGTGCCGATCATCGGTGACGAATAAACAACGGCGGGATTTCTTCTCATTAATAGCTGGAACCAGGTTTATTAAGTCTTTGGCAACGGTGCCTTCCCTGATCATAAAGATACATTCCCTTTCGCAGTCATTCTTTTGCCTCCTCCGATGCAGTGCATTCATGATCCGTTTTAATGCCGGCACTCATATAAACATCGAGCTGTTGTTCGGATAATCCAGCTGCGTGGCCATCACTTCGGCTAAACCAATCACTTTTTTGTTTTGGTAAAATGAAATTAAATCTTCACTTCTTAAGGCAGCACGAAAATGTTCAAACGCCGTCGTAGGTACACAATATGGCATCATGAAGTAGAAGTCAAAAGGAAGATGCTCGGATTGTTCAATCATAAATTGAATGCCTTTTTACCAGAAACATTGGCTATTTCAAGGGGTTCTGTAACGATGCAGGTAACACCACGAAAAAGGAGAATGTTTGAGAGTTCAGAATGCCTGACCATCGGAAATTCAATATGGACATGGCCATGGCCATCAATGAATGTAGGGGAGACGAAACTTCCGGCAGCATCGATTTCTGAAATACGCTCATAACTCCCTATACAGGCGAAAAAACCATCGACGATAGCTATGTCGCCTGTATAGGGCATCACCATTTAATACAACTATTATCTGACCGTTTTTAATGACGCAATCTGCAGGCGTTTTCCCTGCGGCGACATCTATTCTGTAACCCCTTTGGCAAAAATATAACCGATTAATATTTCACTTTTTCAATATAGGTCTCCCATGTTCGGAATGGTAAATCGTGGTTATTAAAAGACATTTGTTCCATTTTAATTATGCGCTTTTCCATTGGCAGGCCAAGTTCCTGATAGATAAAGTGATCATCAAAGCCGATGTGTGCAGCGTCTTCCTTCGTACATGCGTAATAAATGGCTTTTGGACGTGCCCAATAAATGGCACCAATGCACATTGGGCAAGGTTCACAGCTAGTGTATATTTCACAATCTGTAAGCTGAAAGCTGTTGAGGTGCCTGCATGCATCACGAATCGCCTGTACTTCGGCGTGAGCTGTTGGATCGTTGGCTGTTGTGACATTATTACATCCTCTTCCTACAACTGTGCCATCTTTTACAATTATTGCACCAAAAGGTCCTCCGTTCTTTGCCAATACATTTTCATATGCAAGTCGAACAGCCATCTCCATGAATTTTACATCCATTAAAAAACACCCCTTCATATTTAATAAGCCAAAAGCTTACTGTTACTTTTTAACGTGAATACTATAAAAATATACCATTTGAAGACGAAAACTGAAGGGAATTTTCCGAAAAAAAGGAAATTAATTACTTAACGAGAATAATCAGGAGCGGTATGAAAGAATTTTTTACAAAAAATTATAAAACTGATATTGTTAGAATAAAATCATTAGGATTATGAAGGTGATATTATGGGGTTTTTGGGTGTTCTTTTACCGATATTCGGTATTTTTGTTTTAGGGTTCGTCGGTCAGAAAAAGTTTAAACTTGATACAAAATCCATTTCCACGATGGCATTATATTTAATGTCACCTTTTCTTGTGTTTCGAACCTTTTATTCAGCAGAATTTTCGATTAATTATTTTTACCTGTTCTTATTCACGATAGTACTCTGCCTTTCTCTCGTCTTGGTAGTCTATATTATATCGTTCTTCCGTAATTATACAGTCACTGAAACAAGCGGAATGATTTTGGCGTCCGCATTCATGAATAACGGGAATTATGGAACACCTGTCATTTTCCTGCTATTCGGTGCGGCAGGCCTTGATTATGCAATTATCCTGATGGTGGGTCAACAGTTAGTGATGTGCACTATCGGCATTTATTTCGCAGCGAAGGGCAGTCCGGAAGGAAACGGGGTTCAAACAGCTCTTAAAGCAGTATGTAGGATGCCTATTGTGTATGGGGCTATTGCAGGTGCGGTTTTTCAGTTAGTGAACATTCCATTAAGCAATTCGGTTTTGGAAGCTATTCACCTTGTTGCAAATGCAGCGATTCCGACAATCATGATTACACTCGGGATGCAGCTTGCCAACGTTTCACTGAAAAATATTGCCTACCGAAAACTATCAGTTTCACTGCTTCTTAAACTTGCTGTTTCCCCAGCCATTGCTTTCCTGTTATCACTTGCCTTACCAGTGGATGATATGGTCAGGCATATCATGATCATCGTAGCTGCCATGCCAACGGCGGCCAACACTACGATGTATGCACTCCAATTCAATACAGAGCCTGAATTCGTATCAAGTGCTACGTTCATTAGTACTTCATTAAGCTTGATTACGCTTCCGATCATCTTTTTCTTTGTATTATAGAAGATTATCATTCTAAATATACGGGCAAAATTAATATATGCACGGAGGATTCCTATCAAGTTATAATAAGGGAGGAAACTACAAAGGGATCCGGCGCCCTGGAAAAGGAACGAACTATGGTATTTGGATTTAATGGGAAACGGACAGTTACCGATTTTCGATTATGTACTCTAAGTATGAGCTTACTTTTTTTATTTTTCATTCAACTGTCATATAATTTTCAATGCCTTTGTATTTAATTGGGGAGGGATTTTGTGTTCAAGACTAAAATTAAACTAACTAATCCTGAAAGGATTGATGCCATTTTAAAAGCGGTCGTTCAGAAATCCTATGAAGAAGCACTAGAAGAAAAACTCCTGCTATGCATGGAGTGTGGAGATGTGGATTTTTATATCGCGTATTCAAATAATGAAGAACTCCAAGATGCAATTAATGAAAACTTTGAAATCGATGAATGTGGAGAAATCATGAAATTAGACGAACATCAGGAACTTATGGATGATTTATATGAATATTTCTTGATCATACATAAGGAAAGTGATATGTTTGATTTTTTTCCAGCTGGTTCATATATTGTAGTTGGGGAAAGCCGTGAATCGGATACGGATATGTTGGCGCCAAGTGGTTTATTTTCAGCGCCATTTGAAGATGCGATAATGGATTGACGGAAAAGACAGCGATTGCTGTCTTTTTTTCATTTGAAGCTCGATATGCTTACGGCCCTAGGCGTTCTTTGCGCCTGTGGGTCACCCTTGGACACGCTTTTCTGCAGGGGAGACTTCTACCTTCCGTTCCAATCAACTGGAACGTTTTAAGAAAAAACTGTAGGCTAGGTCTGATCCCGAACCCTTAATTAAGACTAGTTTATACTTTATGGTTTTTCCCTGTTTTATGAAACACTCATTAAATTGACGAAATTCGCGAAACTCCTGCCGAATAACTGGCTGGCGGAGGCCTCACAGACGCTATCGGCGAGGTGCCTTGTCAGACAGTTGGCGAAAAGGGGACGGATTTCTGAAATCAACTGGTATGTTATGTAAGGATCCGACCAAGGGTATGGAATTTACCGGGAGGGTAGCAAGGAATCTTAGAGATGGTGAATACAAAAATATGAATCTTTTGCTTTTAATAACCGTATATATAAGAGGAAGAAAGAAGGTGGTATTTATGTCGGAAATTAAACCAACCAACAGCAAAGCGATTGTATCATTAATCATGGGGGTGTTGTCCCTGCTTATTCCATTCATCGGCATCATATTGGGTATTCTAGGTTTAATATTTGCATCTAAGAGTAAACAAGAAATTAATCTTACTGGTGAATCAGGAAATGGTTTAGTGACAGCTGGTAAAGTGTGCAGCATTATTGGAATAATCCTTAATGTTATCGTGATTTTGATTTTTCTGGTGTTTTTTTGTTTCGTAGTAGATACGGACATAACAACCTATTGAATGTAAAAATAATCTTGACAAACAAAGAAAAAGTAAGTAAATCTATTTTTAATAGAATTTCATGTTATAATTAACTAAAATGCTATATATTGTATGAAGGGATGATATTTTGACCATTCAAATATTTGAGTATCCAGCCGTATTCTATTATGAAAAACACCCATTGATTATCGACTCTTTTTCCGTTCAAGTTTGTTTCCCGGATTTTAGGCGAGAAGGAATTATTTCTACCGTTAGCGGTAGGAATCGGGTAGATGCCTTAGCTTGTGCTCAAGAATTATTGGAATCCATGGTCGAACATTTTATTCATGATAAAAAAACAATACCGGATGCAAGTGATTTGGAAAAGGTAAATCTAGATAGGGGAATTAATATATGTGAGGCTGCACCCTTCAGGATTGAAATAGAAAATATCACATATGAAAAATAAAAAAACCTTGCCGGGTAGAGGACAAGGTTTTTATTTTGCATTTCTTGAAGGGTTAATCATACTTTATCACCCGGAATGTCAGGTTATAAGAATGAAAATCTATACAAAAATGGATCGGTGGTTCTAATAGCCCTAAATCATCAATTTTTTTACATAAGTACATGATCCTTTTTGTAAGGTTAGCTCCGGCATTTAATTTTTTTTACGAAAAACCATCATTATCTGTAAAGGAATGATGGTTTTTTTCGCTTCAAATTTCTTTGATTGAAACGGTGTCATTAATTATTTTTAATTTTTAGGGAAAGGATATTGCGTTCTTTATAACGAATATGTATAGTATAGTTAATATAGGTAAAAAGTATCAATAGTTAAATATTTTGGAGGTGTATGAGTGAAATATTATATAGCATCAGACGAAAAAAATTTGAAGCAAGTAAGGTCATTGATCAAGAAATTGACTTCAAAAGGATTTACATGTGTGAATGCCTGGAATTTAATTGAGGATGATGAGAATAACCCAATTGCTGAAGGTATTGGAGAATATGAAAAAAGGGGGATTGAGGAAGCTGATTTCATGCTGATCTTCCTAACTGCAGGCAAAGGCAATCTTTATGAGCTTGGATATGCTTTATCATTAAATAAGAAAATTATTTTGTATTCACCTGAGAAAGACAATTATCATATTAATAAAAAATCAATTTTTCATAATCTGCCCGAGGTAACCATCTGCAGTGGGACATTTTATAAACTGGTTAAATTGATACATACGCTTTCTCCGGAAGGATCTGAAAAAAATGGTTCACTGCACCTTAAATAATTGTCAAATGTAAAATTAAAGGGCTACCCTCTAATAAAATATCTTTTGAACGAACTGTTTAATGTATTAAAAATGAGGGTAAAGACCATTAAAAAAGGGAGAGGACTATTTTGGCCATTATTGATATCGACCAATTATTGCTAGCGACTGAAGAGATTGCAGAAGAATCAGTTCCAATCCTTATTGATACATTTGACATTGATCAACTTTTAGATAAAACGGATTACTGGAATTGGTAAAGCAAAGCATGCCCAGTGAGGATATGCTTTTTTTCTGAGTGAAATTAACCTGATTACCAGTATGAACATAATACAAGTAATCAGGCAATAAGGATATTATAAAGAATTGGGTAATTTAAAACTTGCGTCCTTTTACGAATCCTAAAATCACAAACATTGCGATGGTGCCGATAACAAAAATTGACTTAATGGATAATATGAGAAGTTCATCGTACATTTGTATTACCTCCTTATATGTAATGCAGTGCAATTATAATTAGCTGTTTATGTAAAAATTATAACATAAAGCTAATAAGTGGTGGTGGGAAATTACAGACAATATGGGTAATAATGTATGGTTTGTTACAGTTTAGACAAAAAAAAATATCCTCTAATCAGGGGATATCAGTAATAGTAATTATTTAAGTCCAAGTGCTTTTTTTGTTTGTGGTCCGACGACCCCATCAGATGTAAGATTTTTAGCCTTTTGAAATTTCTTTACAGCCATTTCGGTATTTTTTCCAAATCCCCCATCAATTCCTTTAGTGCTGTATCCAAGTTTTGTTAATCTTTTTTGTAGCTCAATTACTTGGGGGCCACTACTTCCTTTCTTCAGGAAAATGTAGGTATTCTGTACAGGTAGGCTTTTAGATCCGCTCACCTTATATCCATTCGTAGCAGCTATGGAAGCAAATGATTTATTCGAACTGGCAATTAAGACAACAGTGTTCATTCCCACTTTATCGTACAGCCATTGAACATCATCGTTATACATGCGAATACAACCGGCACTTATATATTTGCCAATGCTTTTAGAATCATTATTGCCGTGTATTGCGTACGTATTACCTGGTGTATTCCGTGCATTTATCCCCAGCCATCGTTTCCCCAGAGGGTTTTTTGGATCTCCTCCTTTTATGTTGCCTTTATAATAGGGACGATTCACAATCTTTGTCACGACCTTGAACTTTCCTTCAGGAGTATAGGAGGATTTTTTTCCTGTCGCCACGATGAACACCTTCACCAATTTATCATTTTCATAATAGGCTAGCTGGTTATTGGCTTTATTGATGATGATCAGTTGTCTTGCCGCTGCACCTGAAGTATTGCTGAACGCAACAAAACTAAAAGCGAATATCAATACAAATACAATTAATTTTTTCATGTTTTTCCCCGTCCCTCTTTTATGCAACCTACATTCACACATATACTATCCTATGCATGAAGCGAAGCTAGGGTGACAATTTTTTTTAGGAAGGGTAGACTACAAAAGGGGAAAGTTAACCCCAACCACTTTTTACATTTAGCATTCCAAAGGAGATGGGCACTATTTTTGGCCATTTTTCATACATTATTGAAGTGAAACCGGAGGTGGGAAAGAATTGTCACGCCTAAAAGTGGAGGACTATCTAGAGCAAGGAATCTACGGTCCAAAAGAAATCAAGCCTGAAGAACGAAGGGAATTCCTGGGTACATTACGGGAGCGAGTCGTCATCGTCCTAAAAAAAAGCCAAGTCTTTGAAATGAATGTATATCCGGAGATTGAGCAAATGATGAAGCGGCATCCCCGTTCAAATTTGTTTTTAAATGGTCAGATGGACTATCAATATCTAGGGAAATATATTAAATTGGCAATAAGTCATAATATTCCTTACAAAATTGTTCTCAACAAAGACCATAACTCCGATTTGGGTCTAGTACTAGCAGAAAATAATGCCATAAACAATGAAGTAATTTATATTGAGAAGAAAAATCAAGCCATTCAAGTAATAAAAAAGAAAAGCGTCAAAGCGTTTTTCAAACGGTGGATTAAAAAAATATTTAACAAACACTGAAGAACAAAGCCTAAAAATGAGTCAAAGATGTTTAATATCTGAATTACTTTATTTACAGGAATTCGAGAGCATCGTGCATTTTTTAGACAAGAGCTAGAAGATTATATACATTCCTGCAATCATCAACGAATCAAGCTGAAATTTTAAGGCATGGGCCCGAGATTATCGGGTTCATGCTGCCTAACTAAATATCTTCGCTTGGCCCGTAAACTACCTTTGCTTTATCTTGCGGCCGGACATTATTCTTTTCTGAAATCAGGCACTTAATTTTTAAAATTGGCAATCTCGATCCATACTTATTACACCTATTGAAAACAAAAAAAATCGGATAAGGCAGTTTGTAGACAAAAGGGGTTCGGAATTAAAACATTCCGAACCCCTTTTGAAATTCCCTTTGAATTTTTCTCAATTTTTATGGAATTGGGTCTCTACGAGCTGTTAGGCCATTTTTAGACCTTGCCAGGACCAATTGGCCATCTTCTTTACTTTCATTGCAGGGAAAGTGAGCATCGCCTGATCGACAATTTTTAAGTCCCCTTAAAGGAGTCCAACGCATACCATGCTTTTCTTTTGCATCTGCTTGCAACAGCTTCTGGTTTCCCAACTTTTTCAATTACTTGTCCAACAAGTGGCTCTAAGATGTGACTATCATGCGTATTTCCAGGTGTACAATTGTCCCCAAAACAATGGCGGCCTCCATTTTACGAGCCAAATGGTTCGCTGGATCAGTTGATCTAAAGTAATCTTTTCAAGTTGATCTCGCTGAATAGAATCATGTTTAGAAAGCATCCTTATCACCTCAAGTTTTAATCCTTCTATTTTAAAACATGGTTGTTTTCACATACTTTGTTGCTATTTACCAGGTAGTGAGTTGTGGTTGATTTCCCCTCCAGATGCTCGCTTTCCTTGGTGCGGGCGGTGAGCCTCCTCGGCGTAAACGCCTGTGGGGTCTCAACTGTCCCGCTGCTCCCGCAGGAGTCTCGCACCTCCGCTCCAATCAACCTTAAATAGTTTCGTTTTATAAACAACAATCTTTACGAAAAGAGCCTAAAACAAAAAAGACCGCAGGCAAAAGTGAACTGCCCCGTAAATGTTAGACACCAAACTAACATTGCCATGTTCTTTAAATTGAGCCTCCCAATTCTTTATTAAGTATTAGATTAACAATATATTTCAGTGGCAACCGTTGAAAAAGAATCCTTTCCTTTTATGGAAAAACAGCTATTACATTTATCTTAATGAAGAATTGGTCATAAAAAAACCTCCAATTGTTAGATGGTGATCAACAATTGGGGTGCAGTTCTAGGATAGGTCCCCTTAAATTGGTGGATATAACGGGAGACAACCATTCCTGATTATGTGATCCTTTTTCGTAACCTATAAAACTTCCTGAAGTTTCCTATAATCGTTTTTACTACGGAATAAGTGGGGATAGCTATTAAAATGCCAATGAAACCATATATTGATCCTGCAGCAAGCAGCAATAAAATAATCGTCAGTGGGTGAATGTTGAGCCGTTTTCCCATAATATTCGGTGTAACCAAGTGCCCTTCGACCTGTTGAACGACTGTAAGTACAATGAGCACTTTCACTGCCAATCCAATGTCTTGCTGTAAGGCGATGAAAAGGGCAGGGATGATGCTTATAAATGGACCAAGGAATGGTACAACAGTAAAAATCATGGCGAATAGGGCTAATACGAGTGCATAATCGAGACCGATAATAAGGTAGCCAATATACATCAAAGTCCCAATGACGATTGATACGATGAATTGTCCGATAATATAAATTGATAGAGCTCTATCAACGTCTTTTAAAATCGTGTTCCCCTCTGATTCTACGTCGTTCGGAATAAATTTTAATAGAAATGGTCTTAGTTTATCTCCATCTTTCAAGAAATAAAACAAAATGAATGGTGTAATGACCAAAACGGTCAATACACTAGTGATCGTGGAGAAAATAGTATGGACATTCCCTAAGAGTTTTTCCGAGTAATCTTTTAAATGTGTGACCGCTTTTTCTTTCAGATCTTCCATATTAACCATGCCAAAGTCATTTTTTTCAATTATATCTTCGGATTCTTTAGAGAATTCCTTGACTTTGCTTGGGAGGCTTTCAGATAATTTTTGAGATTGGTCCACAATTACAGGACTTCCAAAGTAACTTACCATCCCAATCATGCTAAATATAATCAAAAAGACGATGAAAATGCTAAAAGTCCTAGGGATATATTCAGTTAAAAAGTTAACGACTGGCCGTAATATGTAGTATAAAAGCCCAGCCACTATAATAGGGAAGAATATAGCTGCAATGGTTTTTTGTAGCGGGAGCAAAACATAATCAATCTTACCTAGTAAAAATATAATTAAAATGATCAAAATTATTCCACTTGCATATTTAAAAAACGGTTTATTGATCCACAAAACAATCCCCCCCTAATTCCATCTCTTACTTGATTCCCTTATTTGGCTTCATGTTAAACTATATAACTTGTTCAGTTTCCTATGACCAGTAACAGGGCTGGAATTCGAATTTCTTTTACTTTTGAAGTTCCCATATTTTTGACGGGCGCCAAGGTAGGAAAGGGGAGTCTATCCAGATGCTTGTGAAGATTTATATTTATTGGATAATGTTCAAAAAACTAAAAAAAGGCATCATCAAGTTAACCACCGTTTTTGGAAGTTTACTTGAGAAATGCCTTTTTGCCAGGTCATAAGATACTTGTTATAAATTAGGATATTTTACTTAATGTATTCGTTAATCCTTGTTTCTGTCTTCTTTGCATTTTTTTAATGTCCAAACGCAACCAGATAGAGATGGCGAATGCTATCGTAATTAATACGGCGAAAACGTAGAATACCGGGATATAACTGTTCGTACTTTCCCKAATCGCAGTAACCAACATTGGTCCGCAAACTCCGCCTAGAGACCATGTAGTTAAAAGATACCCGTGAATGGCCCCAATTTCCTTGGTTCCAAATAAATCCCCGGCAAATGCAGGTAGATTTGAAAATCCTCCCCCATAACAACTAACGACTAACAGGATGAGTCCTTGGAACAATAGTGTATTTGTAGTAGTTGGAAGTAAAAGGAACGCTCCAATTTGTATGATGAAGAAAATGACGAAGACATTTGGACGGCCTATATAATCAGAGGCCGCTGCCCAGCCAAGTCTACCTCCGCCATTAAAGATTCCCATAATACCGACTAATGTTGCAGCACCTGCCACAGAAAGCCCAACAACGTCTTGAGCCATAGGTGAAGCTACCGAAATCATCATGATACCCGCACTTGTATTAATTAATTTCATTGACCATAACATCCAGAAGTGTTTAGTTTTAACCGCTTCTTTTGCAGTTAATTGCCTTAGGTCTTTCTTCAATTCTTTTTTACCGGACTCAATATCTCTCATCATTCCTTCAGGTAGCCAGTTAGCCTTTGGAGGTGCAATATAGGTTGCACCTAAGAACATTAGGATGAAATAGCCTGCGCCTAAAATATAATAAGTTGTATAAATGCCAAGGGATTCCATTAGGCTTGCAGCTACTGGGGCTGTTATGAGGGCTCCGGCACCGAAACCTAATACTGCCATTCCTGTCGCCAATCCCCTGCGATCAGGGAACCATTTAACTAAAGTGGATACTGGTGAAATGTACCCGATCCCCATACCAAGACCACTTAAAACCCCATATGTCAATAGGTAAAGTGGTAGTGAATCGACCATTACAGCCAACCCGGAACCAGCTTGTCCTAAACCGAATAATAAAGCAGCAACCAAAGCTGATTTTCTTGGACCATTTTTTTCTACAAATTTCCCAAAGAAGGCTGCAGAAGTTCCTGCAAGCGCCATCATTATTGTGAATGCTAACGTGACTTCAGTTTCTGACCACCCCATAGTCTCAACCAAAGGTTTTTTGTATACGCTATATGCGTATGCACCACCAATGGAAAGGTGAATAGCGATAGCGGATAAAGCGATTAACCACCTGTTTTTTGTCATGTTGTTACCCCTTCTCGTCAAAAATAATAAAGTACCATGCGTTTTATCTATAATATTTTGATTTGCATGCGTTTTAGCTATCTTGGGGATAAGTATATAAGATTATTTTTTAGTAGTAAACTACTAAATTGAATTTAACAACAAATTTGTATCTATGTACCATAATGGATTGAAATTGGAAATATATCTAAAAACCCATTCATGACCCCACTTTATGAAATGGTATAAAAAGTGTTTCATTCCTTATATGTTCCTTGTTAATATACATATAAGTATTAAGTTGAGTATCGGTTCGGATGCTGTAGCTCAAAGGAATCCGCTACACTTCTTTTTAAAGGAGTGGAAACGACAAGCGGATTACTGCCTGTTCCATGTTGAAAGAAATTTCACATTGGCATTATTGTTGATAATTTGTTAAAATTAACCCTAATATTCAGGAATTCAAGAAACCTGAACGAACAACCGGTTTTGATATTTATTGAGAAGTTTTAGGAATAATCGGTTCTTTTTTCAGGAATCATAGTAGGAAGTCTAACTCGTTTATTTTAAAAAATTCCGAAAATTTGCTCAAAAGGCTTGAACTATGATTCCTGATAGGAGTAAACTAATTAAAGATAGATTTTATGGAAGTGAAATCTTGTAAATTTATTCAACAAGGGGTTTTGGTAATGAAGGAACATGACATGCAAATCACGCTTAGTACAACAAAGAAAGAAAAACCACAGGCGGACCAGCTTGAGTTCGGTAAGCAGTTTACCGATCATATGTTTATTATGGATTACACACAAGGGCAAGGGTGGCATGATCCAAGAATTGTTCCTTATCAACCGCTCGCACTAGAGCCGTCAGCTATGATTTTCCACTATGGTCAATCTGTTTTTGAAGGATTAAAAGCATATGCAACACCAGAAGATGAAATAATCTTATTCCGTCCGGAAAAGAATTTCCAACGCTTAAATAGTTCAAATAGCCGATTGTGCATACCGGATATCGACGTTGATTTTGCATTGAAGGCCTTAAAAACTTTAATTAGCGTTGATAAGGATTGGGTTCCTCAGGCAGAAGGTACATCCTTATATATCAGGCCATTCATAATTGCTACTGAGCCTTACCTTGGAGTTTCTCCATCAGAAAAATATCAGTTCATCATCATCATGTCACCTGTAGGTTCTTATTATAAAGAAGGCATTCATCCAGTGAAAATAGCCGTGGAGTCAGCTTTCACACGTGCAGTTAATGGTGGTACAGGAGAAGCTAAAACGGGCGGGAATTATGCATCGAGCCTTAAAGCCCAGGAAGTATCCGAAAAGATGGGTTATGCCCAAGTTCTTTGGTTAGACGGGGTAGAGAAAAAATATATTGAAGAAGTTGGAAGCATGAATGTTTTCTTCAAAATTAATGGTGAAATCATCACTCCTGCTTTAAATGGAAGTATCCTTCCAGGTATTACCCGTGATTCCATTATAGAATTGCTTAAACATTGGAATCTTCCCGTGACGGAAAGACGTATTTCCATGGAGGAAGTCAAAGAAGCATATAAATCAGGTCATCTGGAAGAGGCCTTCGGAACGGGTACAGCCGCGGTTATATCGCCAATTGGTGAATTTTTATGGAATGGTGAAGAAATGATCGTTCAAAGCGGGGAAACTGGGGAACTATCTAAAAAGCTTTATGATACACTGACAGGTGTCCAAACAGGTAAAATTTCAGACGAGTTAAATTGGACTGCGAAAGTTGAAGAAAAAGTGACTCAATGATACTTAAACAAAAAAACCTTCTTTGAAGGTTTTTTTGTTTTTACATAATCATTTTGTGCCTTATTGCAACAGCCACCGCCTCAGTTCGGTGATTCACTCCTAATTTCCTGATTGCAGAAGAAATATGATCTCTGACAGTAAATTCACTAACGCTCATTTTTGATGCCATTTGCTTTAATCCTAAACCATTGGCTAAATATTGAAGGACCTCCGTTTCACGTTTACTTAGAAGGTAAGTGGGAGGAGCCGAATCCAATGTTGAACTGACAGCCAGTTTCAAATAATGGGACAGCTTCATTAAATCATTCTTTGTAACTGGCTCGTTTGCCTGAATGGGGTCAACCAAAACAAAACCGATGACCATGTCATTTACAATTATCGGTATGATTGCCAATGATGAGATGGAAAATTTTTTAACGTATTTTGCAGGAATGGAGGATTGCGCATGTTGAATGGTTAAGTATATGGGTTTGTTATGGATGACAGCTTGGTGGATAGGGTATATATCATGAATGTTTTCTTTAATATTATGTAATGAAAAAGTATCTTCACCAGTACATGCGCATATTCCTTCACCCACTCCTGTTAAACATGAGTAACTGAATAAAGATGCACGTTGAAAAGAAAAAAAATTCACACAGCCCTTTACAATCATTTGTGATTTATTTGCCATATCCTTTTGTTGGGAAATCTTTTTTACATGATTCATCAGGGTTTCCTCAAGCATTCGACTTTATTCCTCCCTACATTTTCAGTGCTAGGATAAATGCTAGTAATATCTTACAATATAATGAAAACTCTTACAAATTAAATAATCCCTTATGGATTCAGAAGTTTTCAGATCATATTTCAAGGAGGCATTTACATGAAAAGAAAGAATTTAACGACCACCAGCCGGAGTTTTAGAGAAGATACCCTACCATTTAAACTTTATCAAAAGGCAAAGAAATTCGGTATATGGAATCCCCGTGACATTGATTTCAGCCAAGATAAAGAAGATTGGAAGTCATTTACTGATAATGAAAGGGAAGTATTATTACGGATCATCTCCCTTTTTCAGGGCGGAGAAGAAGCCGTGACTTTGGATTTGCTCCCCCTCATTATGACGATAGCCAAAGAAGGTAGAATCGAGGAAGAAATGTACTTAACGACATTTTTATTCGAGGAAGCGAAGCATATGGAGTTCTTTCGACATACATTAGATCAAGTTGGTGAAAAGGGTGATTTGTCGGTTTATCACTCAGACATTTATAAATCCATTTTTTATGAAATATTGCCGGAAGCGATGGGGAAACTTTTATCAGACCAATCCCCTGAAGCATTGGCAGAAGCGGCCACTGTTTATAATATGTTTACAGAGGGCGTTCTTGCAGAAACTGGATATTTCGGGTTCTATCAGACTCTCGAAGCTAGTAAAATGATGCCTGGTTTATTAAAGGGCGTGGGTCTTTTGAAAAAAGATGAATCACGCCATATTGCTTATGGGACTTTCCTGCTGCAGAGAATCATCAGTGAACATCCACATATCTTTAAACAAGTTGAAAAGAGGATGGAGGAACTTTCACCATTGGCCATCGCGCTAAATACAGAGGGATATGATCGGTTAGGCAATCCATTTGGTAATGACAAACAAGCTGTTTTCGATTTTACCATGAAACAATTATCAATACGGATGGAGATCTTGGCAAGGGCAAAAGGAAAGGGAATTGAAGAAATCTATCAAAGTAACGTAAAGGAATATGGGGTTTTGTGAAGCCGATACAGGTTACTATGCTGCATTTCTGATTTTGGATGCAAAAGAAGGATTCCACAATGAATGGACACCAGGAACATGGAAGCTCGAATTGAAAAATCTTAATCGTAAATAAAGACAAATTTATCTTAGGTGAATGGAAATCCTAGTTTCGGGTTAATGCCTTAGATTTACAGTGGTCCCAATACTCGTTCAATCATTCCGGACCTAGTCAATGGTCATGAGGCCCATAGGATTATTCTCGTGAGTGATGTAGGTTTGGAAAATGCAGGTGTCGTTAAAAAGTTCCGAAATTTTTGAGCAGACTTTAGGCACCAAAGCTTAAATAGTTGGGCAGTTTCTCGATGTTACACAAGATGCAGCAAGTGAATGTTGTTATAACCGGTTGTCATGGAGTAAATTCCCGAAGTAATACCCTGCCATAGACCCATTGAGAGCCAAAGCCTTTAAAGTGAAAATACATGATGAAGATTCAAAAGGGATCTTAGCGAAAGTGGTAGAGAAGCTCCGGGTTTCCTATTTGATCCTGGGCATCCTCTGACTTCAGTGATATGGAATTAGCAAGACACATATGGAGAGAATGCTGACTGCAATATTGAGGGATACAGCTGCCACTAACTATCCGAAGTCGTCGGAATTAATAAGCTCAGAAATTTCAAGAGTTTTACCCGTGACCATCATTACTTTTAAAAAAAAGCCACCCAAGAAGGGTAGCTTTTTTGCAAGTGCAATAACTGCCCTCCATCATGATAAGTCCCAAAATATTCGTTTTGTCAGTTTTCGATGATATGCCTACTGAAGCGAGCGTAACATTTTGGATTGAAAGGTTAATGTTTTTTTCCTAAGTTTTCCTGTGCCATCTTTATAAGTTCCTTGACCATGCCGCCTCCTAACTTTCCGCCTATTTTTCCATTCTGCTTGGATGTCAGCTCACCGTTATAGTCTTTTTTCAGCGGTACGCCAATATCTTTTGCTACTTCAAACTTGGCCTCTTCAGGATTCTTTGTACCAGGAACTTTGGCTTTTAAATCATCGAGTCCTTTTCGTGCTTCAGCTACCAGAATTTTTTTTCTCCTTGCCATCAAGCATCACTCCTTGTTTTTTGTTAGGTTAACCTAAAGGAAAGAAAATGATTATCATGCGGAGTCAAATGTTTTTTTGCTGAACCGGTATTACATTTCTTGAGTGGGAATTGGAATCATAATGGAACGGGGAGGCACTTATCAAATCTTAAATAAAGAAGAATTTACATGAGGTGTACCTGATTGTGGTGATTGGCAGTTCGAGAGATGTTTTAGTTTATTTATAGCGGGTATCATTTAGTAAAACGATTTAAGGAGACCAATGATGCTGACTGTTAATTCAAATTTGTTAACGAAAGAAGATATGACAAATCCCGATCGAGTGCCCCAATGGCTAATTAAAGAATATCAAACTTTCCATAATACAGTGACGGATAAAACGTTTCCTTGTTATTTTGGTATGAAAGCTGAAAATAAAGGGGAACTTCGTTATGCTTATATCACACAGGAAGATTGGTCCAATCTTCCAAAAGCAGTGGAAAGCTTTCTAGATTTATTTCAAGAACCACCATATATCAGGCATGGCCTGTTTGTCTTTATGGAGCCTGAACAAATAGAGGGAGATATAGGACTGTACCGAAAAAAGTTTTGGGATATCCTGCAATACCTACATAAAGAGGATAAAAAACCTTGGCCAATTAAAAAGCCGAAAGATCCCGAGCATTATTTATGGGACTATCATTTTGCAGGTGAACCAATCTTCGTCTTTGGCAATGCACCTGCTTATAAACAGCGAAAAACCCGTGATTTAGGAAATAGCCTTGTTCTTGGATTTCAACCCCGGATGATTTTTGAAGGATTAGAAGGAACGGAAAAAGGCGGGATTATGTCACGTGAAAAAGTTCGTGAACGAGTAGAGGAATGGGATAACCTGCCTAAACATCCTGATATCAGTCATTTTGGTGATGTAGATCATAATGAATGGAAACAATTTTTCATCGGGGATGATATAGAGCCGATAAAAGGGAAATGTCCCTTCCATCATAAAGAGTTAACTTAACCGAGGGCAAATTGCTCTCGGTTTATTATGACTTTAGGGTTGTAAAAAAACCAAGAGAAAATTCCTGAAATGCCCATTTCAATATAAAAAACATATTTCTTGCCTTCTTGGATTATCAGTCTTATAATGTGAATGTAGTAATTGCAGTTAATTCGAGATATATGGATTGAATGTTTATTTTGAAACTGCACTATTTTTTCCTGGCAAAAATATAAAAATTAACTATTGGGGGAACTGACAATGTCTAAAGTATTATTTGTAAAATCAAATGACCGTCCAGCGGATCAAGCCATTAGCGTGAAAATGTATGAAGCTTTTTTAAACACATACAAGGAAGCGAATAGTAACGATGAAGTAACTGAATTGGACTTATTTAAACTGAACTTACCATACTATGGAAATACAGCAATTACTGCCCTTTATAAACGCAGCCAAGGTATGGAATTGACTGAGGAAGAAGTGGAGATTGCTGATATCGTGCAACAATACTTGAATCAATTCCTTGCTGCCGACAAAGTGGTATTTGCCTTCCCACTATGGAACGCAACTGTACCAGCTCCACTTGTAACATATATTTCTTATCTTGCCCAAGCGGGTACAACTTTTAAATACACTGCTGAAGGCCCAGTTGGTCTAATTCCTGAGAAAAAAGTGGCTGTACTTAATGCTCGCGGATCGGATTATGCTTTACCTGGAATGGAAGCTGCTGAAATGGCAGTGAAATACGTAACGATGAATTTAAAATTATGGGGCATTACGAACCCGGAAACAGTTGTTATCGAGGGACATAATCAATATCCAGACCGTACACAGGATATCGTTGCAGAAGGATTGGCAAAGGTTGCTGAAACTGCAGCAAAATTCTAATTGATAAAAAGGAAAACCAGTATGTATTTTTAGCATACTGGTTTTTCTATGCAGATTTTTCTGAAAGTCGATTATAATAAAGGGTAAGCCTATAAGTCTGAAAGGAAGTGTCATATGCAAACGTATAAATCACGTGATGAAATCAAAGAAGAAGAAACATGGAACTTAAAGGATATTTACGATGATCAGGCCAATTGGGAAAAAGATTATCAAGAAGTCCTTAGGATGACAGAAAAATTAAAAACTTATGATGGGCATATTCAGTCTGCTAAAGATTTGTTCGAGTATTTACGATTAAGTGAGGAACTCGGCTACATTTATAACAAGCTATATGTATATGCCATGCTGCAAACAGATTTGGATACAAGGGTTACCTCATCGCAGGCATTACAAGATAGAGCAGGTCAGTTAGGGCAAAAAATTAGTAATGCATCTGCCTTTTTCATGCCATTTCTTTTGAGTCTTGAAGAACAAACATTAAAAGGGTACATAAAAGAAATCGAGGGCTTAAAATATTTTGAAGAAGATCTACTGGATTCCTATCGCTATAAATCCCATGTGTTAACGAAAGAACAAGAAGAGGTCCTTTCTCAAGTAGGCGAAGCCTTTTCAGCACCACAAAAAACGTTCGGGATGATCAACAATGCTGATATTAAATTTGGGGAAGTCACGAATGAAGACGGCGAAAGGGTTGAGCTTACACGAGGAATGTATTCCAAATTGATTGAACACGATGATCGTGATAAGAGAAAAGAGGCGTATATCGCATATTATCAGCCATATGTACAGTTGAAAAATACCATCGCTTCCACACTTTCTACGGCAATCAAGAATAATGTGAATCTTTCAAAACTAAGAAATTATCCATCTGCCTTGGAAAAATCCTTATTCGGAGATAAGGTTCCAAAAGAAGTATATGATAATTTGATTATGTCTACTAAACAAAATATTGGACCCATGCATAAATACATCAATTTAAGAAAAAAATTGCTCGGGGTAGAAGAACTGCGTGCATATGATTTAAGTATACCATTGGTCGAAGGTGCTAAAGAGGAGATTTCTTACGATGATGGATTTGCTTTGATGATGGAAGCATTGAAACCTCTTGGCGAAGAATATATCACAATTCTGAAAACCTTTAAGGAAAAAAGATACATCGACGTCAGGGAAACACCTGGAAAACGTTCAGGCGCTTATAATTTAGGACTTTATGGTGTTCATCCTTTCATCTTATTAAATCACCGTGATGATTTAGACAGTGTATTTACACTTGCACATGAATCCGGACATGGCATGCATTCATACTATAGCTCAAAGTACCAGCCGCAAATAAGTGCAGGGTATTCCATTTTTGTTGCTGAAGTTGCGTCCACAGTGAATGAAATCCTGCTGATTCGCCATTTAATTAAAACAACAAAAGACGTGAAAAAGAAAAAACACTTACTCAACCATTTCATAGATAGTTTTAAAGGAACATTCTTCACACAGGTGATGTTTGCGGAATTTGAAAAAATCGTACATGAAAAAGCTGAAAATGATGAGCCTCTAAATGCCGAGGTTTTTAACACAGCTTATGAATCGATATTCCGTGCTTATAATGGAGATGAGATAATTTTTGATGAAGAAGTGAAGTTTGGCTGGTCACGCATCCCACACTTTTATCGTCCGTTTTACGTCTACAAATATGCCACTGGATACGTTTCAGCCATTACAATCGCAGATAAGATCCTTTCTGGGGACCAAAAAACTCTTGAAAGTTATTTGACCTTCTTGAAAAGCGGGAGTTCCGATTTCCCAATGGAGCTGCTTAAGAAAACAGGCGTAGATTTGACTAAACCTGATCCAATCGAAAACGCAATGAGGATTTTCAGTGATCTTGTCGACGAATTCACAGAGTTGTCAGAGGGCTAATCTAAACCATTTCTTCCAAAAGAGCCCATGGTGTGTCTGTTATAAAAATGCTATAGTTAGACTATTGGCGTATGAGAGGCCCAATCTTTTGATTGGGCCTTCTTTTATATGGTAAAAAAACAGGTGCCATTGTAAACATTTCCATATGGACAGTAAATTATTTTACATCAGAGCCTAGCCACTGGGCCAGCTTCTTAATACTTCAATGGCATATTTTGTGAGGAAAGTGAAAAAATGAATTCAACAGTTAATTTTATAAAAGAATGGCAGCAGGCACTTCAGCTTGAAATCCTGCATTTAAAAAAATATGGCAGCACAAAATACCTGGTTTCGAACGGTCATCTGCTTACAAGTGACGGTTCTTTCAGCTATTATTTTGAAACAGGTTCATCGATAAAAGTTCCTGTCGGTTCTGTCGTTCGACTTGAATGGGGAGGAATTAAACAGGATGGCAGGATCCTCTCATCGGAAGGGAAAAGTATAATCATTGTTTTTGATCGCTCGTTAGGCGATATGATCGGCGAAGCCTTTTTATACCATGATCCATGGGAAYTGCTTGAACAATTGATTATCCGCTTGGACGAAATCAAGAGAAGCAAAAAGAAAAGGCTTCGGATCAAACGCCTGATGGATCCGTCCATGCCGCAAAAACATCCTGTAAATGAAAAACTAAGCAGTGTGAAAGAATTATATGCCCGGTCGAAGTTCAATCCTGTCACATTTGTCTGGGGTCCACCTGGAACAGGAAAAACCTATACATTGGCACGTACGGTGGCCAATCATTATTTACAAGATAAAAAAGTGCTGGTCTTGTCCCATAGCAACCAGGCTGTCGATGTTTTGATGGCTGAAATTTCTTCATTCATTAAAAAGAAAGATCTTTTCAAAGAAGGCGATGTGCTTCGCTATGGGTCTCAAATCGGTGAATCCCTTGCCATCCATGATGATATTGTTACGGGGCAACTATTAGGTAAACATGAACCGGCATTAATTAACGAAAAAGAACAGCTAGCTGATGAGAAACGTTTATTAAAACATGACTTGGCTGGCTCCTTCAGCAAAAGGGATACGGATCAATTAATCGAGATAGAGAAAAAACTGGCAAAAGTTTTGGAGAAAATACGCCATAAAGAGATGCAATTCGTAAAAGAAGCAAAAATCATCGGAACGACCTTGGCAAAGGCCGCAAATGATGAAACGGTTTATCAAAAGGAGTATGATCTAGTAATTTTGGACGAAGCGAGCATGGCTTACGTACCACAGGTGGCTTTCGCTGCAGCGTTATCCAAACATATTATCGTTTGTGGTGATTTCAAACAATTGCCGCCCATTGCTTCCGCTCGTGATTCCCTTGTGAAACTTTGGCTGAAGGAAGACATCTTTCATCGGGCGGGTGTTGCTCAGTCTGTGGAGGAAGGGGAACTTCATCCTCATTTATTCCTACTAAAAGAACAGCGCCGCATGCATCCGGATATTTCAGCATTCACTAATCGTGTCGTCTATAACAATTTTGTAGGTGATCATGAAAGTGTTGCCACAAGCAGGGAGAGCATAATGCTGGCGGAACCATTTGCCAATAAGGCGGCGGCACTTGTAGATACTAGCTTATCAGGGGAATATTGCATCACGGAACGCACTTCCCACTCGCGAATGAATATATGGCAATTACTTTTATCTTTTCAACTGATTCATGAAGCTTATGTGGGAGGGACAAGATCAATTGGTTATGTCGCTCCGTATCGTGCTCAGGCAGACTTGATGGAAAAACTATTGGATGATTTATATGCCAAAGAACGGCAAACGGCCGATATCATCGCTGCAACTGTACATCGTTTCCAGGGAAGCGAACGGGAGATGATGATTTTTGACACAGTTGATAGTTATCCGCAAAACAGGGCAGGAATGTTATTGACCGGAAGAGAAAGTGAAAGGCTCATTAACGTTGCAATAACAAGGACTAAGGGTAAGTTCGTACATGTAAGTGACACTTCATTTGTTAACAAACATGTTTATCGCAGCAAAACACTTCGTCAACTTGTCGATCATCAAATTCAAAATGATCAAATCGTGTCAAAGAAAGACATTGGAAAATGGATTATACACCAGCACCCGCAATTAAAATGGATGCATGCCCGTAAGTTAGGCGATTTTCTGGAAGATATTGAATCAACAAAACAAGAGTTGGTAATGGCAGTGCCGGATTTGAACAGTTTGTCGGAAGAATGGCAAGAGTTTTTAATGAAACGAAACCCTGCAGTGAAATTGACGATCATATCAGCAAAAAGGAACCCTGATATCATCTCTGATCATTTTATTTGTTCACCAGTTTCCTTTTCCTTTATCATCTTTGATAAACGAGTAATCTGGTTAGGTTTGCCCGTAGAGTCCAATAATCGGATCCAGCCCCCATTTATAGCGGCTCGTTTGGATTCGCAAATAATGGCTGATGAATTACTCTCTCAGTTCATAAAAAGTGAATAGCTCTGGAAAKGCCCTATATTAGGGCTTTTCTTCATTTTTCAAAGTGTATATTCCCTAAGTGACCTCGATAGAATAAATATTAATAGGAACACCTTCTAAAATAATAATATATTAAACCAAAGACCTCGTCAGAATATATATTCCACTCACAAACTCCAGTCTGGATTCAACTCCATATAATTTCCGCTAAAGGTTGCAAACTAAAATAACAAACCAAGCTTTTCAGGCGACTTTCGGCTAATTATGATTTACCATTACGTTACGAAAGAGAAGAAAGGAGGTAACAAAATGAAACTGGGCATTTTAGATCAATCACCAATTGCAACCGGACAATCAGCACAAGAGGCATTGCAGGCTTCACTGCAACTTGCACAAGAAGGAGATAGACTCGGTTATAGCAGGATCTGGTTAACTGAACATCATGATCTGCCGGGATTGGCATGTTCCGTTCCAGAGGTATTGATAAGCTATATTGGTGCGCAAACAAAAAATATCCGAATTGGATCTGGGGCAGTTCTGCTTCCGCATTATAAGCCATATCGGATAGCAGAGATTTATAATATGCTTGCCACCCTATTTCCAGGCAGGGTCGATATGGGCATAGGACGTGCTCCTGGGGGATCTGCCGAAGCTACGATGGCATTATCCGATAATTTTTTGCAGAATGTTTACAAAATGCCTGAACTTGTTCAGGAACTGTTGAATTTTCTTAGAGATGAATTTCCGAAAGAACATTTGTTTTCAAATACCTCTGCTGCTCCTATCCCAAAGGTACCGCCTGAACCGTGGATATTGGGAACAAGCGGGAAAAGTGCAAAACTTGCTGCTGAAAATGGTACTGCATACGCATTTGGTGAATTTATGAGTGAAAATGATGGATTGAAGAGTCTTCAACAGTACCGTGAAAACTTCCAAACAAAAGGTTTTCTTGAAGAGCCAAAAACGATCGTTTCGGTTGCGGCCATATGTGCAGAAACCGAGGAACTTGCGAAAGAAATCGCTCTTAGCAACACCCTATGGAAAATACAAAGTGAACAAAGGGAAAGAAAACAGGTTCCAAGTATAGAAGAGGTAAGGAATCATGATTGGACTGAAAAAGAAAAAGTACTGATGGAAACCATGCATGAAAAACTGATTTTTGGTACACCTTCTCAAGTGAAGTATCGCCTTTTGGAAATTGAGGAAAAATATCAAGCAGATGAAATAATGCTGATAACCATCACTCATAAATTGGAGGACAGGCTGAATTCTTATCGCTTGATTGCTAAGGAACTCCTTAACAATTAATCCCATTCGAGCATTTTATGTGCATTTTGTGTGCATTTTCTATATGATGACTTTGCGTCCATTTAATATCATAATTGAAAGAAGTTGAAGATATGAATGCTGATCAACATGGAAAAAAACTTAGTGACATTTCTTTTTCCGTACTGGACCTAGCTTCAATTGTTGAAGGTGGTACAGTTTCGGGAGCTTTTAAAAATACTATAGATTTAGCAAAACATGCGGAACAATGGAACTACAACCGTTTCTGGGTTGCAGAACACCATAGCATGCCTGGGATCGCAAGCTCTGCAACATCCGTGCTGATAGGATATGTTGCAGGGAAGACAGAAAGAATTCGTGTGGGTTCTGGAGGCATAATGCTACCAAATCATGCACCACTGGTTATCGCAGAACAATTTGGAACATTGGAAGCAATGTATCCTGGTAGAATAGATTTAGGACTGGGGCGCGCTCCGGGAAGCGACCAATATACTGCCATGGCGCTCCGGGGTGATGTTCGTAATAATGGACAGGATTTTCCTGAACAATTGGCGCAGCTCCGCAGTTATTTAGATGCGGATTCTAAACATAATCGTGTTCGGGCCATCCCTGGCGAAGGACAGGACATCCCGATTTGGCTTCTTGGTTCAAGCGGCTTCAGTGCAGCATTATCAGCACAGCTTGGATTGCCATTTTCATTTGCAAGCCATTTTTCCCCTGAAAATACTCAACCGGCTTTAGCTCGTTACCGCAATAATTTCCAACCATCCGACGTTCTCGATAAACCTTATGTGATGGTTGGTGTCAATGTATTTGCAGCTGATACAACTGATGAGGCACAAAGGATTGCCACATCTTATCAACAGCAGTTTTTGAATTTGATAAGGAACACACCTGGACAACTTGCTCCTCCAGTTGATACGATGGAAGGCATCTGGACAGAATATGAAAAGGCCATTGTCATGAAACAATTGAATGCCTCCATTATCGGAAATCCGGAAGAGGTAAAAGAGCAGTTGCAGACCTTTTTAGATGAAACACAGGCGGATGAAATGATTATAAACTCTGCCATTTATGATCAGAATGCACGCCTTCGTTCTTATGAAATCATTGCAGAAGTTACTGGAATGAAATAAGTGTCAATGAATGAGCTTGCAGATCACTTGTCTGCAAGCTTTTTTATAAAATACATACCGATTGACTCTTTAAAACAAAGATAGGAGAGAAGAATGAAACGAGAAGACCCTATATCCTTAATATTTCACTTCACAGATAAACAAGGTGAGAGCAGGCCGCTCTATTTTACGAAGCCGAAAAAAGTGTTCACTGCCCATTCCATTGGGGATGTCCTTCCTCAATTTCAAAAAGTCCAGGAAGCGATYGACCAGGGGCATTATGCAGCGGGATATGTATCTTATGAAGCGGCACCTGCTTTTGAAAAATCTTTTAAAGTAAAAGATGGAGCCAAAATGCCATTATTATGGTTCGGTATTTTTGATAAACCGGAAGAATTACCTGAAAAAATGCCAGGGGCTTTTAAGTTAGCTGAATGGCAATCAGAAATGGATTCAACAACCTATCATACGGGCTTTCAAAAAATAAAATCCGAAATTGAGAAAGGCAATACGTATCAAGTGAATTATACGATGCGTTTGCAATCCAAGTTCGAAGGGGACGACTTCGCTTTCTTTGATCGCTTGAAGAGAGCTCAACGATCGAATTATAGTGCATATTTGAACATTGGGACACATCGTATCCTCTCGGCATCACCCGAGTTATTTTTCCGCTGGGAAGATGATCAGCTAATTACAAGGCCTATGAAAGGAACGGTAAAGCGGGGAACGACACTGAAAATGGATCAATTCAATGCAGACTGGTTAGCAGCCTCGGAAAAGAATCAAGCTGAAAACTACATGATTGTGGACCTGCTCAGAAATGATTTGGGAATGATTGCAGAACCAGGAAGCGTCAAGGTTCCAAAACTTAAGGAAATTGAAAAATATCCGACCGTTTGGCAAATGACCTCCACAATAACAGCTGATACGAAACCCGGAACAACAATCATTGATATATTCAAGGCCCTTTTTCCATGTGGTTCGATAACAGGTGCACCTAAAATAAAAACAATGGAAATCATCACTGATATCGAGAATTCACCACGTGAAGTTTATTGCGGTGCAATCGGGTTTATCACGCCTGAATCCGAAGCCGTTTTTAATGTGCCGATTCGTACGGTCGTGATCGAAAAGGAAACAGGTAATGCCGAGTATGGGGTAGGCGGGGGAATCACTTGGGATTCCGAGTTAACCGAAGAATATGACGAAGCCTTTTTAAAGGCCAAATTATTGACGGTGGAAAGGCCTGCTTACGAATTATTGGAATCGATGAAGCTAAGCGATGGCGAATATTATTTGTTGAATGATCATATCGATCGAATGAAACAATCTGCTGATTACTTCAATTATAAGTTCTTTGAATTGAAACTTAGAGATGAACTCCAAAAGTATGCGGATTTAAACCAAGGCAAATTGCAAAAGGTAAGGGTACTGCTTAAAGAAAATGGTGAAATGGAAGTTTCCGGACAAGCAATTAAGCCCCTTGATTCAGAATTAACGGCTATCTTGGCTGAAACTCCAATATCAAGTGGAAATCCCTTTCTTTTTCATAAGACGACTAATCGTGATGTATATGAAGGCTTTCAAAAGAATAATCCTGACTTCGTTGACGTTCTACTTTGGAATGAAGAAGGATTCATCACGGAATTCACGAACGGGAATGTAGTGGTGAAGATAAATGGTGACTACTATACCCCTCCTGTGGAATCAGGTCTGCTCGCTGGAACTTTTCGTCAAGAATTAATAAGGAAGAAGGAAATCAAGGAAAAGCCCATTGTAAAAGCTGACCTTAATAGCGCTGAGGAAATTTGGTTTATTAATAGTGTGCGAGGGAAATTAAAAGTGAATTTGACATTCTAAGCTGATTTTCCCTAAAAAAATGATTAATCTCCATGGCAGTTTGTTGCGTTATAGCAGATGATGAATACTGTTTTTATACATATTCTAAGAGGGACTGCTATGGAGAAGCAAAAATCGCAGGTTTTATCGATGACGGAGTGGAAGGAGAAAGATCCATTACTTTAAAATCTTATAAAGATGGATGGAAGTCTTCTTGCTGAATCCAGATTACGGAGCCGTTCAAGAAGATCCAATCGTCCAAGCGGAACAGGGTTAAGTCGGCAGAGGACAGATTGGATACACATATCATCTGGGCGACAGGTGGTAGCATGGTACCAAAGGATATGTTGGAACAATATTTAATCTAATAGTTAAAAAAAGAAGTTCACGACAGTGAACTTCTCAGACTGTAGACAAACTCGAGGAAAATCGAGTTTGTCTATTTTTTATGAGTTGTACAATTTGGCCGTTGATTGGAACGTAGGGCACTCGCTTTCCGCGGGCGGTCGGGGAGCCTCCTCGGCTTTCGCCTTTGGTGTCTCCCCTAGACG
>NZ_JBFUHM010000033.1:0-55510 GCF_056402395.1 Peribacillus sp. P4_B1 | reverse complement strand
CCTTAGATCAGGCTATGGCAATCGGGGACAGCAACAATGATTTATCCATGTTCCAGAAAGTTGGATACAGCGTAGCGATGGGAAATGCGAAAGATGCCATAAAAGCTGTTTGTACAACGACAACCATGAAAAATGATGAGAATGGGGTAGCTTATGCGATTTATCGATATATGGAGAACTTCGAGGTTCAAAATAAGTGTCAATGCCGAAGGAGAGAGCGATAAAATGGCATGGATATATATCATAATGGCAGGACTTTTGGAAATCGTCTGTTTATGAGGGGGGATTGTTTATGGCAGTAGCAAAGAAGCAGGTCAAAAAATGGTTTACCTTATGTATCTTAATTTTGGGAGGAGGAACAATATTTAAATTATCATCCTTAAAAGATGCTTTTTACATTCCGATGCAAAAATATTTTCATCTTTCACATACCCAAATAGGTTTGGCATTATCTGTATATGCTATTGTGCAAATGTTTGGTTATGTAGTCTCCATTTATATCACTGATAGATTTACTAAAAGGAAGTTAATTCCGATTGGATTGATTGGGGTAGGTGCAACTGGGATTTATTTATCTACTATACCAAGTTATTATGGAATTTTAGCTTCTTGGGGAGTAATGGCTTTATTTACAGAGATTACTTTTTGGCCAGTATTGATAAAAACCGTTAAATTGCTTGGAGACTCCGACGAACAAGGCAGGATGTTTGGATTCCTTGAAGCTGGCCGTGGTGTTGTAGATACAATCGTTGCATTCTCTGCTCTAGGTATATTTATTTGGTTAGGATCTGAGTCATTAGGTTTCAGAGCCGCAATTTTATTCTTTGCCTTGATTACAATTATTGTTGGTATTATTAGTTATTTCTTTATAGAGGACGATATTATTGAAACGTTTGATAAGGGTGGAGAAGAAATTAGTAAAAATAAAGTAGCTTTGAAAGGTGCGATTCAAGCAATTAAAACTCCCAAATTGTGGTTTTCCTCATTTACAATATTTTGCGTATATACGGTTTACGCAGGTTTAACTTACTTTATTCCGTTCTTGGAAGAAATTTATGGAATGCCGGTAGCGTTATTAGGTGCATATGGGATTATAAACCAATACGGATTAAAAATGATAGGCGGTCCCATCGGTGGATTCTTAGTTGATAAAAAATTTAAATCAGCGACAAAATACCTTAGATTTACATTTCTCTTATCCATTATTGCAATGATAATTTTTATTATGCTTCCACATGACAAAATGAATATTTATATAGGAATAATTGCGACACTTGGCTTCGGAACGATTGTATTTACTCAACGGGCTGTGTTTTTTGCCCCATTAGATGAAATTGATATTCCAAAAGAAATAAGCGGTGCTGCCGTATCAGTAGCTTGTTTAGTTGGTTATGCTCCTTCAATTTTCGCCTTTGCCATGTATGGTAATATTCTGGATCACAATCCTGGAATTACTGGATATAGATATGTATTTTTGATTATGATTGCATTTGCAGCTATAGGTTTTATTATAAGTAACTATTCAGTTAAAATTTTAAAAAAGAAAAAACAAACTAACCGATATTTGGAAGATAATTAAATGAATGTTTAATTTTTTAKCAATATATAAATTGGCTTAAATTTGGGTAACAAATGAAAATTGGATTAGAAACAGAAAGCTTTCACTTGCAGTTTATTATAGGTTGAAGGAATATTTTCGATTTTATCAGAAGGCTGTTTTCACATACTTTGTTGCTATTTACCAGGTAGTGAGTTGTGGTTGATTTCCCCTCCAGATGCTCGCTTTCCTTGGTGCGGGCGGTGAGCCTCCTCGGCGTAAACGCCTGTGGGGTCTCACCTGTCCCGCTGCTCCCGCAGGAGTCTCGCACTTCCGCTCCAATCAACCTTAAATAGTTTCGTTTTAAAAACAACAATCTTTACGAAAAGAGCCTATCAGAAAAAACAGCTAATCATTTAAGATGTAAAAACCGTATTTCAATCAAAAACTGATTGATCCTTTAACAACATACTATCCAAGTGATGATCTTTTAGAACAAATGTTATTGGCCCAAGATAATGAAATTAAAGAATCTGTACAAACGGTCAAAAAGTTACGAGAAAAATATTGTAGATAAAAAGGAGATTTTTATTATGAAAGAAGCAGTTTTAACAAATAATGCGCCACAACCTATTGGACCATATTCCCAAGCGGTATTATCAAAAGGGATTCTCTATATTTCGGGGCAACTCCCTTTAAATCCTAATACTAATAAATTAGCTATAGGCATTGAAGACCAAGCAAGACAATGTTTAGAAAATTTAAAGCACATTTTAATAGAAAAAGGTCTAGAAATGAATTCAGTTTTGAAAACAACTATATTTGTGACTGATTTATCAGATTTTCAAACTGTAAATGAAATTTATGCGGAATATTTTTCGAAGCCTTTTCCAGCTAGGAGTACCATTCAGGTAGCAGAATTACCTATGAGTGCAATGATTGAAATTGAATTGATGGCCGAGGTAAAAAGGTGACCAATTATTCTTTTTTGGAGAGAATGTGTTCTGTCGTTTAGTTGCTGGTTCTTCCCTTATTTAAGAGAAATTTCGTAAGCAAAGTCGTTAAGCAGAAATTAATTCAAATAAAAATAGAAGTCGAACAAAATTTAGTTTAATTTCTTTCTCTGCACAATAAATTAACATAAAGGTGGGTAAAACATGAAAATTGGATTAGAGACAGAAAGCTTTCACTTGCAGTTTATTACAGGTCGAATGGATATTTTCGGTTTTATCAGAAAAACAGCCGAATTGGGATTAGATGGAGTCATGATCAATATTGTTCCATGGCCAGGGTTGCCAGGAATTGGTACATTAGAATCATTTGAACCGGAATACTTAGACAAGGTGAAAAAAGAAATTCAAAAGTATGGATTTTTCGCTGAAATCGATACAAATGGAACCGATCCGAAACATCTAACCGAGGTCATTGAGGCCGCGCATAGAATTGGAGCGGATGTCATTCGTACGTATACCTGCATGGGAGAATATGATCCAGGCAGATTGAGAAGAGCTCCCGAAGATATTAAACAAATTGTACCATTATTAAAGAAATATAGAATCAAGCTTGCTGTTGAAAATCACGAGGAAGAGTTAACGGATGAAGTGATTCAAATCATAAAGGAAGTCAACAGCCCTTGGGTTGGTGCTCATTGTGATTTCGGGAATGCAATGATGGCATGGGAGGACCCGATTGAAGCTGTAAGAAAATTAGCACCATATGCCTTTACAACTCATTTTAAGGATCATATTATCGTCCATGATGGCGAAGATTACAGGGTATGTGGCGTACCTGCTGGGACTGGTAATATCGATTTGGAAGAATGTTTTAAAATATTGATTGAGAATTCAATGTTGACTAGAATCAACGTTGAAATGTGCTTCCCGTATGCCATCCATTTTAAGAGAGAGCCTGGTACAGGCGGAGTCTTTGCAGTAGGCGAAGGAGCATTTAAGGTGGAACAACCTCCTTATGATTTAAATGTAATTAAACCATTGGATTACTATTATCCGCCAACAGAACTTCTAGAACAAATGATTGAGGATCAAGAAAAAGGTGCAGAGCAATCGGTTAGATATGCACTTGCATTAAGGGATAAATACTGCCGCTAAACAAAAAACAGGGAGAGGTTCTTTCGTGAATAATCTCCCTGTTTTTTATTTTGCAGAGGGTGCTAGGGTGCGTGAGTTTAACAATAGGGTTGTTACACAACACTTTCTTATGGAACTAAAGCGGCTGGTTAGTTCAAGAGTGAGTTTTGATTTTTGTTCAACAATTGGGCCAGATTGTGGAAGATCATTTTAAAAGAAAATTCGATATTTGTCTGTGAGATTTTGAAGAATTGTACTAAGCTAAAGGACAGAATAGTTGAAGAAATCAAGTTTATATATATTTTGTCCATCAACGTTCCATTGTAATGTAATCCTTCTTTCTATCTTTTTATAAGATTTAAATAGAAATATTACATCAATTGGGTTCTAACTCCCCCAAAAGTAGCAAGATGAGCGAATAAAAAAACAGTACCACCGCTATAAAAGTGGTGGTACTGCTATATTGAGTGACAAGTGTTTTATTAATTAGAACGTACTTGCTACTTTAACAGCTTTTTCAAGCCCTGCAGCAATAATTTCTTCTGCTTTATCAGGGAATTGATTGTGACCCTCAATCACTACTTTCTCTGTATTTTTTACACCGAAGAAGCTCATCATACTTGCTACATATTTAACAGCCATTTCTACTTCAGCTTTTGGTCCTTCAGAATATACACCGCCACTTGCGTTTAATAATGCAATTTTCTTATCTCCAATCAGACCTACTGGACCTTCTGGTGTATATTTAAATGTTTTGCCTGCGCGGTTTAAATAATCAATATATGTGTGTAGTACAGCCGGAATTGTTAAGTTCCATAATGGGAATCCAAACACAACTTTATCAGCTGCAAGGAATTGTTCTAAATATTTATCAGCAACAGTTACTGCTTTTGTTTCTTCTGCTGTTAAACCAAGTCCTCTACTAGCTTTAAATGTACCGTTAATCATATCTACTCCTACATATGGCAATTCTTCCTTGTATAAATCAAGTTCTACCACTGTATCATTTGGATGTGATTCTTTATAACTTGCTAAAAAAGCCTCATATAATTTCACACTCACCGCTTGGTTTGCGGGGCGATTGTTTGCTTTTACAAATAAAACTGTTGTCATTCTCTTTTCCTCCAATTGGTCACTCTTTTGTTGTTATATATTTATTCACTTAAAAAGGAATCATATTGTCTTTACAATATCTTTTTAAAATAATACTCCATGTCTCCGCCTAGAGCTTCAGCTGTATCACCAGTTTCTCTGAAGTCATGTGTATGAATCTTTTCAAACGGACCAAAGTTTACTTGCTTATAAAATTCATAACAAGGGAATCCGTCATGTGCACCTTGAATATCGATAGTACCATCTTTTTTGACATGTACAGTTAATAGATAATCAACGGGAGGTGCATATATATTTAATGGGTTGCTAGCACTAGCACTCATTTGAAATTTGACGTCATCTGACCTCCATACAACATCAGTGCACAAAATGCCTTCCGTTCTAGCTTTTCCTGTTTTTTTATTAACGGAACCATCAGGAGTTGTGATTCTTTCTGTTGTTATGCCCGTATTCGCATATGTGAAAATTTCTTTTTTATAAAAATCAATGATCACTTCTTGTTCCACTCTAGAACGCATAGCGTTTACCGCATATGGTGTAAATTCACGTGCATCACCTTCAAATTGAATAATGTTTCCTGTTTGAGTATCCTTCTTAGGTTCAGTCCAAGACATTGGAATAAATACACTTGCTCTAACTTTAACGATATTAGTCATGAGGCACACCTCTGTAATTCCTGATTTATTTTGGGTAATAATAATATTGACCCATTGAGCAAAACAGATCACAAGTTCCTTCGTTTGATCAATTGCTTTTCTATATCTAGATTGTCGTTTTAAAACTGTATTCCATTTCCCCAGCTAGTGCTGCCGGAGTGTCACCAGTTTTTCTGAAATCATGTGTATATATTAATTCAAATGGACCGAAATCTGTTTGTTTATAAAATTCATAGCAGGGGAACCCATCATGGGAACCTTCAATATACGCAACACGATTTTTGTTAACATGTATAGTTAATAAATAATCAGCCGCAGGTGCTGCTGCATTTAAAGGATTACTTGCACTTGCCCTCATTTCAAAAGAAACTTCATCAGAGCCCCACACAACATTAGTACATACAATATTTTCTGTACTTGTTTTTCCTTTTTTATAATCAATAGAACCATTTGGATTTGTAACTTTTACAGTTACGATACAAGCATTTACATATGTGAAAATTTCTTTTTTGTAAAAATCTACAACTACTTCTTGCTCTAATCTTGACCGCATAGTGTTTACAGTGTTTGGTGAAAATTCACGTGCATCACCAGTGTATTCGAATATCTTTTCTGTTGCAGGATCTTTAATAGGTTCCAACCAAGCATATGGTGCAAATACACTTCCTCTAATTTTAACGATAGCCATGAGCACCCTCCAAAATGTATTAATTTTTTTATAATTGAATTATAGTCAATTTGATTGACTACATTGCGTATAGTACAATGGATTTTAAATAAAGTCAATCTAGTTGACTTTATTCAAGGAGGTTTTATGTATGAATCATGAAATATTTAGTGAGTTGGACCTTACATCACTTTTATCATTATCCTTTAGTACATCAATTACTGAATTACATGACAGATTGAGTGAATTGGGATTTGGAGATATTAGACCTGTACATGGGTTTATGTTTAAATGTATCACTCCCAATGGTGCAACAGGTATAGAACTAGCCGAATATTTAGGAATTACAAAGCAAGCTGTGAGTAAAATGGTGGATTATCTTGAGAAAAGTGGCTATGTAATGCGCAAAGCTCATCCCACTGATAAGAGAGGGAAAATTATTGTTTTGACTGAACGAGGTTGGTTAGTTGTGAAAGCAAAAGAGAGGATACTAACTGAAATTGAGCAACGTTGGATTGAAAAGATAGGTGCTGATCGCCTGCAAATGCTCAAAGAAGATTTAACAAAATTAGTTTATGAAGAAAATGAAGATAAACTATCATCGAGGTTAAAACCTGTCTGGTAATTATAGAGTTTATAAAGGGAACTTATAATCGTGCTTAAATTCGTACTAACAGTACACATTCCTGTAATGATTTAAATTAGCAGCAAGGTTTGTGAGAATTGTACGGGAGCGTTAGTTGAAGAGAAACAAGCTAACATTTGTGTTTCTATTTTCGTTGTTCCATTAAAGGGCGCAATTCTTGAAGAAGGTTCGCTTTTCTTATAGAACTAACCAGCCAATAGTTTTTCAAAATTTTTCAATAAACACTTAAAATGTTTCATTATATACTAAATTTGCGTATGCCAAATAACCTTCCAAGGTTCTGTGTTTGGAAAGTTTTGGGCTGTTTAGTTATACTTTAAAACTAGGCTAGATCTTGGAAAGTCGATTTACTTTTTAAAAGTGCATAAATCCAATGTAAGAATTTATTGGTACTTGCTATCACAGCTACTTTAAAGGGCTTTCCCTCCTCACGTTTCTTATCATAAAATTCTCATAATCGCCTGTTACGAGGAATGATTTCATCTGTCGTTTTCTTTTTGCGACAATCACGAATGGCACATTTTACAGCCATATACAAGGCGTGTCGCAGCCTACTAGAACCTCTTTTGGTAATCCGAGTTAAAGTACCTTTGAATGTACCAGATTCAAAGACACTTGGATCGATTCCGGCAAATGCAACCAGGAAAATTATAAAGAAAGTGGGAAAACGATTGAAGCGATTAGAACAGGTGGCTACATACTATATTGAAGAGTTTAGTCAATATTCGCTAGCGGTAATCCGTTCAAAACAAGGAGTTACTCCCACTTTCGAAGGTAAAATAGTTATTTCGAAATTAATACCTTTACTAAACCTTAAAGAACTAAACAAAGAAATTTATTTTAAAAATATCAATCAAATGCGTTTAATTACTGCGCCTACTTTTTCTTTTATACTTCAAGAAATCAAGTTGAATTTTAATTCAATAAATCATTTGAAGTTGAATTAGTTGAGCAAAACCCTACAGTTATATATGTATTGCAGTGGGTAAAAATTCACCTTTTTATTCTTTGTTAAAGACTAATATAAGTTAGCGATGATAAAAGAATTGATGTAATAATAATGGCAATAAGTGGACGTATTGCTTTGGTACGTAGTTCTTTCAAGCTAATATTCAATCCTAATCCGGTCATTGACATTGTTAACATAAATGATGTGAAGTCTGCAATATCAGACATCACTTTTTGTGATACCAATACCTTATTACCAATGATATAGCTTCCCACAAAACTCATAACAATAAAGCCAATTAAAAACCATGGAAACTCGAATCTTGCCTCCCCTTCTATTTTTCCTTTCTTTTTCATCCAAAGCATGAGGATAAAGCAAACCGGAATTAATAGGAATACTCGTGTAAGTTTGGCAAGTAATGCGTGAGCAAGAGCATCCTGGCCTGCYGGGGCAGCAGCTAAAGCAACATGGCCTATCTCGTGTAGGCTGATTCCAACCCAATTTCCGTAGTTCATAGGACCAATTGATAAAAAAGGATATATTAACGTATAGATTATTGAAAACACTGTGCCGACTAATGCGATGATGCCTACACCCATAGCCGTATCTTCATCTTTTGCTTTTATAATAGGCGATACGGCCGCGATGGCAGCTGCACCACAAATGCCTGTGCCAACACTTAATAATAAAGAAAGATTAAAATCTGCCTTCAGCCATTTTGCAATAATCATAAGAACAGCAATTGAAAAAATGATCGTTATTGTCCCTCTTAGCAATAGAGGGACACCCTGATGAAATATCACAATCATGTTAAGCTTTAATCCATAAAGTATGATGGCAAACCTCAATAATTTTTTTGATGAAAATTGAATACCATTACGTAATTTTTCTGGATATCCAAAAACCTGTCTATAAATTACAGCTAGTAAAATGGCGCATGCAAGAGGTCCAATATGATTTAGACCTGGCAACGCTGCTAAAATAAAACCTAATACGGCTATGAGCAAGGTAAAACCAATTCCAGAAATCAAAGAAACATTTAGCTTTTTTGCCGGTTTTTTTTGCATATTTGGACTGGGAGTTATTAACGCTTTTTGTTCCAATGTTTTTCAACCCCTTATTTGGATTATTTTTAATTTATCGTAACTTATGATTTACAATAAGGAAAATAAATGATTATTATAGTTGTAATAAGTAAATACGATAGTAAGGAGGGGAACATATGGATCAACTATTATCTGTATTTATATCTGTAGCTGATAAAAGAAACTTTTCCAGAGCAGCGGAAGAGCTTCATATGACCCAGCCAGCAGTCAGCCAGCAAATTCAACAATTGGAAAAATACGTAGGTGCAAAACTACTTCTGCGAACAAACAAATCTGTCCAGATAACTAAAGCAGGAGAAATAGTCTATTTACATGCTAAGGAAATTACAGGTTTATATAAACGAATGTCGATGTTAGTGAATGAATTAAATAACGAGCCAACAGGACCATTAAAAATTGGTGCCAGCTATACCTTTGGAGAGTATGTATTACCACATATACTTGCAAGAATGAAAAACTTATTTCCTAATATCATCCCTTCGGTACAGATTGGCAACACAAGGGATATTGCCAAAGCAATCACAAGTCATGAGATCGATGTAGGTATTGTAGAAGGGGAAATTTCTCTTCGAAATATATATATAAAATCGGTTTCCACCGACCAAATGTATATCGTGGCAGGGGGCAAATATCCAATTTATTTCAATAAGGAAGTTTCACGAAGACAGGTAGAACAAGAGAATTGGATTGTCCGTGAAGAAGGTTCTGGTACAAGAGAGGCAACAGAAACATTATTTCAATCTTTACAAATACGTCCTTCCAAGTTAATGGAATTCGGCAGCACACAACTTATAAAAGAAGCAGTTGAAGCTGGGCTTGGTATTAGTTACTTATCTGAACTTACTGTAAGAAAAGAAAGAATGCTCGGTACCATTCAAGTATTAAATGTAAAAGGGACACCGATAAAAAGAAATTTTTCAGTTATAACAGAATCTGTGGAATTGCATACGAAATCTATGAACTTATTTATTGAGTTAATAGAAAAATATCTAAAGAACCAATTATTGCAATAGCTCTATTTTATAAAATAATCAAAAATATAAAAAAAGACAACGCTCTTTACTGGGGCTTTGTCTTTTTATTTAGAAGTAGTTGTAGAGTTCATCGAATTAGCACTCCTTTTATCCTGAAGTTCCTTTTTAATATTATTAATACTTATATATAAATTAAAATCTTTAATTTTATTTAATTATAATTTATAAGTATACTTAGTGTAATAATATTTTAAATATTCAAAATAGTGGGCGTTCAAAGCCTCCTATGTGAGAAAAGGGGTGGAATTCATTTAATGAGTTATAACTTAAACGAAAATCTAAAAAGAAGTGCAAGCAACTTCCCGGAAAGTATCGCTTATATCTTTAGAGATAAAAGTGTTACTTATCAAGAACTAAATCAGAAGGTGGATCGATTGGCTGCCGGTCTGTATGTACAAGGAATCAGGAAGGGAGATGGAGTGGCTCTAATTTTTGGAAATAGCCCTGAATTTCTCATTGCGTACTACGGCATTTTACGGCTAGGTGCATTTGTTGTTCCTATCAATCCTTTGTATACCCAAGGGGAAATCAACTACTTATTAGACAATAGTCAAGTCAAAGCGGTCATTACTCATGTTTCTGTAGAACCGAAGTTATCAGAAGTAAAAAAGCAGTTGGAAAATCTGAAGATTGTGATTTATACCGAAGCCGAGGATCAGGAATCGACATGGGAGCATCTCATGGAAACAGGCACAGGCTTCAATGCAGATGGAAGCCCTTACATTGATGAAGAAGACCTTGCAGTCATTCTATACACATCAGGAACAACCGGGAAACCAAAGGGTGCAATGTTAACGCATCGGAACTTGGTTTCAAATGCGGACTCCATTTCAAAATTACTAGAACTCGATGATAAAGATCGTGTCGTAGCTGTTCTGCCAATGTTCCACGTATTCTGTATGACAGTTTGTCTGAATGCGCCAATTGCTTGTGGGGCAACAGTCCTGATCCAGCCTAAATTCAGCCCTCATGACGTGGTCACCACCATTCGAGAAAAAAAGGCAACCGTGTTTGCTGGAGTACCTACGATGTACAGTTTTATCTATCAATTGCCTGAAGCGAGTGCAAAGGATTGCCAATCTATTCGCCTGTGTATCTCTGGAGGTGCCTCGATTCCGGCAGAGCTGCTGCATAATTTTGAGAACAAGTTTAGTGTTCCTTTATTGGAAGGATATGGGCTTTCAGAAACTGCTCCTCTCGTCGCGATTAATCCATTAAAAGGGACTCGCAAGCCAGGTTCTATCGGTTTGAATATTCCAGCTGTCCAAAGCAAAGTTGTAGATGAGTTTGGAAAAGAATTGCCAAGAAGAGAAGTAGGAGAATTAGTTGTTCAAGGGCCAAATGTAATGAAGGGATATTTTGGGATGCCGAAAGCTACTTCAACTGCTTTTAATGACGGGTGGTTTTACACTGGTGATTTCGCAACAATGGACGAAGAAGGATACATCTACATTGTTGACCGCAAGAAGGACATTATTATTGTTGGAGGCTACAATGTATATCCTCGTGAAGTGGAGGAAGTCCTGTATCAACATCCTGCTGTAATAGAGGCGGCCGTAATCGGAGTTCCAGATGGGGAATACGGAGAAAGTGTTAAAGCTTTTGTCGTAGTTAAGGATGAGCAGATCACCATGAATGACATTATTCAATTCTGTCACGATAAGCTGGTGAAGTACAAGCTTCCTAAACGAGTAGAATTTTTTAAAGAGTTGCCTAAGAACTCAACAGGGAAGATTTTACGAAGAGAGTTAAGAGAATTGACTGAAATGAACACTTATTAAAGGGGGATTAATTATGTCAACCATTTTAAAAGAAAAAGTTAAAGGGCAAGTAGCGTGGAAAGGCACTGACCTGGCTAAAGATGATTCATGGGTTTATTATTTGTCTGAAAAAACGATTGCCTCGCTTGAGGATGCTTTAGTTCATGTTAAACAAAAGGGTTTAAAAGCACCTGATTTTAACAAAGAGGATTTTCCGATTCCTGATATATATGAAGAAATCGTTTATTTTGTTGAAGAGCTGGAGAATGGGAGAGGGTTCCTATTAATTCGTGGATTACCTATTGAAAGATATACTGATGAAGAAGCAAGCATCATTTACTGGGGTCTCGGACTTCACATGGGCATTCCGGTATCGCAAAACGCAAATGGTGAACTCTTAGGGCACGTCAAAGATCAAGGTCTTAGCTTAGAAAATTCTAATGTACGTGGTTACCAAACGAAACTGCATCTTCCATTTCATGCTGATGGATCTGATGTTGTTGGCTTATTAAGCCTAAGAAAAGGGAAATCTGGAGGTTACAGCAGTATCATCAGTTCGATGACTGTTTACAATGAAATTCTGGAGAAGAATCCGGAATATCTAGGAGTTCTCTGTCGTCCATTTTACTTTGATCGTCGTGGAGAGGAAGCGCCGGGAGAACCTCCAGTATTTACATCATCAATCTTTAATTATTATGATGGTAAATTGAGCTGTAGATATGTCCGTTTATTTATCGAATCAGCACAAGCAAAAACAGGCATACAATTGTCAAAAGTGGAAATTGAAGCATTAGACTTATTGGACTCCCTACTTCATGATGAGAATTTACATTATAACATGATGTTGGAAGAAGGTGATATGCAGTTCGTCAATAATTATACGATTCTTCACTCACGTACTCAATACGAAGACTATGAAGAGCCAGAACGCAAACGTCATCTTTTAAGATTGTGGCTCACGATGCCAAATGGTCGGGAAATTTCCCCGGAATTCGCGATGTTTATTGATGAGAATACAGGTAAACCAGGTCGCGGCGGCGTACCCCAACGTAAAACAACATCTGGCGGTATTATAGAAACCCTGAAGTGATTTTTTATAAAACGTTTAGTAAGAACGAGTGGGAACACCTTTTCGGAATTCAGAAAAAGGTGTTCCTTATATAGGAAAACGTGGGGAGATTTTCATGACAAGCACTCCAAAATATTCTTGGATTATCTTATTATTTCTAGTTCTTAGCGGGATGATCAACCAAGTGGATAAAATAATTATTGGGTTGGTTTCCGTTCCTTTAATGAAAGAGTTACATTTAAGTCCATCGCAATGGGGAGTTGTAGGAAGTTCTTTCTTTTGGTTCTTTACCTTCTCCTCCATTATTTTTGGCGGCATGGCCGATTCAAAAAACACGAAAAAAATGTTAACTTGGATGTCGTTGGTTTGGTTGATAGTTCAATTTTTCACCCCTTTCGTTAGCAGTTTGTCTATGCTTTTGTTAACCAGAATGATTTTGGGAGCTGGTGAAGGTCCTGCCCCCGCTCTATCCACGGCAATCATGGGGAAATGGTTCCCGAAACATAGGCATGGCATCGGTTTTGGTGCGGTTCTATTAGGAACGACAGGGGGATCTGCAATCGCTTCGCCATTATTAATCTCCTTGATTGATCATTATGGATGGAGATCTGCATTTATAGCGATGGGCATTCTGGGACTGATTGTGCTGGTTTTATGGATGATTTTCGGTAAAGAAAGTCCTCAAGAAATCGGCTGGCCGTCGATACAGCAAAAGGAGCAGCAATTATCCAGCCTCTCTAAAGTTTCTTGGAGTCAGTTTTTTCCGCATCTATTATCTAAAAACTTTATTCTGATCGTTTTGTGCGGGGGGTGTGCCTATTGGTTATTGTCCGTACAAGCAGTATGGCTTCCAGCCTATTTTACCAAAATTCAACATTTTAATGGTCAAACATTAAAATTAGCCGTGTCTTTACCTTTTCTTTTTGCAGCGTTTTTCCAATTAGGATTTGCCATTCTATCAGATCGGCTCTATCGTAAAACCAGAGATATTCGTAAAGCACGAATAAATCTTGCCGGTATAACGATGATGTTATCCGCTCTATGCTTATACCTAGCAAATGCCGCGAATTCCACGGTGATGTCCATATTGTTCTTCACCCTTGCTCCGGGTTTTGCGTATGTCATTCTTTCACTCGCACCCGCAATCTTGATGGAGTTTTTTTCTCCCCAAAATATTGGAAAGGCACAAGGGACGTTCATTGCACTTGCGAGTATTACAAGCGTTATTGCTCCACTCGTATTTGGCTATCTTATTCAAAATTCTGAGAATGAAGCTATCGGATACGGATACGCATTTCAAGCCTCTTCTTTAGGGATGCTCATTATTGGATTATTGTTTTGGATCGGTGTACGTCCCGCAAAGGAAAGCCACACAATAATTGAAACAGATGAGAAATTGAGAATTTAAGAGATATAAACGTAGATTGAAAGATTCTTAGTAAGATTATATTGATCTAACTTAATTATAAGTTAAAAATAATAATTTCATTTTTAAAGATAAGTTAAAAATAATAATTTCATTTTTAATTATAAGGATACCATATATAGTAATTTCCGAATATTCAATCAATTGAGATGATACAACAAATATAAAGGAGGAATATGTATGTCTGTTATTTTAAAGGAAAAAATTCAGGGGCGTTCAGCGTGGAAAGGTATCGAACTGGAAAAAGATGATTCATGGATTTATTATTTGTCTGAGACAACCCTTGCAGCTCTTGACAAGGCTGTATTACATGTTCAACAAAAAGGGGTAAAGGCACCCAATTTTAACAAGGAGGATTTCCCGATTCCTGATCTCGCTGATGAAATTGCTTATTTTGTTGAAGAGCTGGAGAATGGGAGAGGATTTCTATTGATTCGTGGGTTACCAATGGATCAATATACTGACGATGAAGCTAGTATCATTTACTGGGGTCTTGGACTTCACTTGGGCCTACCGATCATCCAAGGAAAAAAGGGCGACCTCTTAGGGCATATCAAAAACATGGGTAAAGACTTTAATGATAATACAGCAGTAAGAGGTTACCAAACGAATGTACGTCTTGACTATCACACAGATCTTGCTGATGTTGTCGGATTACTATGTCTTCGTAAAGCGAAATCTGGCGGTTTAAGCAGTATCGCTAGTGCGATGTCTATCTATAATGAAATTCTGGATAATCACCCTGAGTACCTTGAAATTCTCTACCGTCCATTCGCTCATGATCTTCGTGGGGAAGAAGCACCTGGTCAATCTCCAGTAGTTCCATCACCGATCTTTAGCTATTACGATGGTAAATTAAGCTGCAGATATATGCGGCAATATGTCGAATCAGCACAAACAAAGACAGGTATCTCTTTGTCAAAAGAGGAAATCGAAGCGTTTAATTTTGTAGATTCCCTTACTGCTGATAAAAACTTTCATATTGATATGATGATGGAACCGGGTGATATGCAATTCGTTAATAATTATACCGTTTTTCATTCACGTACACTATTTGAAGATTATGAAGAAGATGACCGCAAACGTCATTTATTAAGATTGTGGCTCATGATGCCAAGTGGCCGGAAAATTGCTCCAGATTTCGAGTTTTATATAGGAGGAGCACCTGTAATTAGATAAAAACCCGTGGTAATAATAATCACTAATAATTCTTGAATGGTGATTTTATTCAACGAAAATGATGAATAAAATCACCATTTTATATTTTTATTTTGAAGTGAGAGTTTCGTGACAGGAATAATGGCGTCGCATATAGACTGGGTAATTTAAAAATAACCTAAAGTGAGGAGGATGTTTTTTGGCAAATTTAGATCCGCAAGCAGAAAAATATTTACAAGCATTTAATCAGCTGCCACCTATTCATACGATGAATCATAAGTCAGTAAGAGAGATGCTTTCTAAAGCACCGCGTCCTGTTGTAAAATTAGAACCGCTTTCAAAAGTTGAGGATTACATGATTCCGGTAAGCCAGGATGAAACAATCAAATGCAGGGTATATATACCGGAAGGAAAAGGTCCTTTCCCACTATTTATTTACTACCATGGTGGAGGATGGGTTCTAGGAGACATTGAATCAACGGATGCAAGCTGCCGAATGATAGCGAATCGAACGAAAAGTATTGTTGTATCCGTAAACTATCGTCTTTCTCCAGAGTATAAGTTTCCGACTCCAGTAGAAGACGCCTATTCCGCATTGCAATGGGTTTTTGAAAAAGGGACTTCATTTAACGGAGAGGTTTCTCGATTGGTAGTTGGTGGGGATAGCGTAGGTGGAAATCTAGCAACTGTAGTTACGATGATGGCGAGAAACAAAAAAGGTCCAAACATCACTGCACAGGTTTTAATCTATCCTGCGACAAATCTTGAGTTCAATGCGGAATCCCATCGAACCTTTGCAAAAGGATTTGGACTTGACCGCGAGCAGTTGATTTGGTTCCGTAATCATTATTTAAGGAATAATGAGGACAGATGTAATGAGTATGCTTCCCCCTTAGTCGCTCAAGATTTAAGTGGTCTCCCTCCAGCAATTGTTATTACAGCGGAAAATGATGTACTTCGGGATGAAGGAATGGCCTATGCCGAACGTCTAAAAGATTTTGGTGTTCAAGTTGAATATGAATGTGAACCGGGGATGGTCCACGGATTTTTTGTACAAATGGCCATTTTCTCAAAGAACATAGAATTGACTGTTTCTCGGATCGAGAAGTTCTTGAGTTCCTTAAAATATACAATAGGGATAGATTGAAAGAAAATGTTCTAAATGAAGCGAGCCTCAGAATGTAGTGAGGCTCGCTTTTTAAAATAACCTATTTAATTTTTTAAATAGAATTTATTGATAATCAACGAAACAGTAACAATAGCAACCCTAGGCATTTAGTAATAAACGGTATTTCCAATTCCACCGGTTACCGAAATGACATCGCCAGTTATCGATGCCGCCAAAGGTGAGGCTAGGAAGGTAACGACATAAGCAATTTCCTCTGATGTAATCAAGCGGCCGAGGGCATTCATTGATGCTGCCTGGCGTATAGCTTCCTCATTAGTGACACGGCCTCTAAACGTTTCCGTATCGACAATCCCTGGATAAACAGCATTGACAGTAATTCCGTGCTTTCCTAATTCTAATGATGCGGATTTTGTCATATGGACAACAGATGCATTACGAGGACCGGAACTAAAATAATTGCCGCCAATTCTAGCTGCCAGACCACTTATATTGATAATACGTCCCCAATTATTTTGGATCATATAAGGAGCAACAGCCCGGACACTACGAAAATAGCCCATATACTTTTCTTCGAAATCTTTCAAGATAAGTTCATCTTTAATGCTGTTAAAATCCTCTGGTTCATGGCCTCCTACTCGGGCCCCACTGTTGATTAAAATATCAATGCTTCCCATTTCTGCTGCTGATTTTTCAACTAAATTTAGGATAGAGTCCGGATCATTAGTATCTGCCGTTATTGGATAAATATTCCTCTTAGTCTCTTTGGCCAATTCGTCTGCTGCATTCTTTAATGAAGATTCGTTTCTTGAACAAATCGTACAATCCACACCTTCCAAAGCCAACTGACGGGCAATAGCTTTGCCAATCCCCCTGCTTCCCCCAACGATAAGTGCCTTTTTTCCAGATAATTTTAAGTCCATAGTTCAACCTCCTGCTTCAATTAACTTGTATTAGACTCTGCTCTTGAAAGCGGTTTATTAGAAAATTCAATCATTTCTATCTTTGATTATACCTATAAATAATAATTATATAAAATTAAAGATTTTAAATTGCACTTAAGTTTTATTAATATAATGATATGTGTTGTAAATTGCCATGTACAAGTGTGTTCTATTTCCGTTTATTAGTAAGGTTTATTTGTAAATTAAAAATTTTAATTTTATTTAACTGAAAATTATGAATATAATGAACTGGATAACTATTATAACAGTCAGAAGTTATTTAAAGCGCTTTCATGGAGGGGGGACAAGGAACATCATTTATTAAGCAATAATTGTTTGTATAAGGGTTTGAAAGATAGTGGCAGTCGCTTTTAAAGTAGGAAAACAGCCCAAACTTTTTCATTAGGTACTATAGTTAAAATTGCAATAGAAAACGAAGGAGGATTCTCAGTGCCGTCTATTTTAAAGGAAAAAATTCAAGGACCAGTAGCTTGGAAAGGTATTGATTTAGCTAAAGATGAATCATGGATTTATTATTTGTCAGAGAAAACGATCGCAGATCTTGAAAGCGCTTTATTCTATGTGAAACAAAAAGGATTAAGGGCACCTGATTTTAATAAGGAGGACTTTCCAATTCCGTATCTTTCTGACGAAATAGCTTACTTTATAGACGAGCTGGAGAATGGGAGAGGTTTTCTATTAATTCGTGGCTTACCAATTGAAAAGTATACAGATGAAGAAGCAAGCATTATTTACTGGGGTCTCGGAGTCCACCTGGGCATCCCGGTCACGCAAAACGCAAAAGGTGATCTATTAGGACATGTTGTTGATCAAGGTCTCGACATTAATGATTCAAATGTACGTGGTTACCAAACGAATGCTCATCTGCCCTTTCACCCAGATGGATCTGACGTAGTCGGATTATTAAGTCTTCGAAAAGCTAAATCTGGCGGTTACAGTAGTATCGTAAGTTCCATCGCAGTTTACAATGAAATTCTGGATAGATACCCTGAGTATCTTGGAATTCTCTATCTTCCATAATTCTTGGATCGTCGTGGTGAGGAAACACCAGGTGAATCTCCTGTTTATTCATCACCAGTCTTTAGTTATTACGAAGATAAATTAAGCTGCAGATATAACCGCGGATATGTAGAATCAGCACAAGCGAAAACAGGTAGATATTTGTCAAAAGTTGAAACTGAAGCATATGACTTAATAGATTCCCTCTTATATGATGAAAACATGCATATTGATATGATGATGGAACCGGGTGATATGCAATTTGTTAATAATTATACTGTTCTTCATTCCCGTACTGTATACGAAGACTATGAAGAACCCGAACGCAAACGTCATTTATTAAGATTGTGGCTCACGATGCCAAATGGGCGGGAAATTGCGCCAGACTTCGCGATGTTCATTGATGAGAAAACAGGTAAAGCTGGTCGCGGTGGTATTCCTGTACGTGAAAATACAGCTGGAGGTATTGCAGAAAAAATGAGGTAAGGGGTTTAATAAATAAAGAGTTTAGACGAGTTTAAACACGGAAGATTTACCTTTAAAGACTTTTAAAACTTTAAAGACTTTTAAAACACCAATTGATTCATGTTAACGGAATAGAAGGGGAGATTATTAATTTGAAAACACCTAAATATTCTTGGATCATATTATTAATTCTTGTAGCCTCAGGGATGATCAACCAGGTTGATAAAGTTATCATTGGTTTAGTTTCTGTTCCTCTAATGAAAGAGTTACATTTAAGTCCTTCACAATGGGGAATTGTTGGCAGTTCGTTCTTTTGGTTCTTTACCTTTTCCTCTTTCATTCTAGGGGGAATGGCCGATTCAAGAAATACGAAAAAAATGTTTACTTGGATCTCGTTTGTATGGTTGATTGTTCAATTTACCACACCTTTTGTTTCAAGTCTATCTCTACTAGTAATAACAAGAATGGTCTTGGGAGCAGGAGAAGGTCCTGCCGTTGCTATATCAACTTCAATAATTGGAAAATGGTTCCCTAAACATAGACATGGTATAGGCTTTGGCGCTGTTCTCTTTGGAGCAACAATCGGGCCTGCGATTGCTTCGCCATTATTAATCTCCTTGATCAACGGATATGGATGGAGATCTGCTTTTATAGCAATGGGGATTGTTGGACTAATGGTGCTAGTTTTATGGATGATTCTTGGAAAAGAAAACCCAAAAGAAATCGGTTCGTATGCTTTTGATCAAGAAGATAAGCACTCAATAATTTCTTCTAATGTTTCTTGGCGTCAGTTTCTTCCGTATCTTTTATCTAAAAATTTTATTTTTATCGTTTTGTGTGCAGGTTGTGCCTATTGGTTATTGTCCGTTCAAGCGGTATGGTTTCCTGCATATTTTTCCGAAATTCAACATTTTGATGGAAAAATGTTGAAACTTGCAGTGTCTTTACCTTTTCTTTTTGCTGCCATTTGCCAAATTGTATTTGCCCTGTTTTCGGATCGGCTTTATCGCAAAACAGGAGATATTCGTAAAGCACGAATAAATGTTGCAGGGATTACGATGGTGCTATCCGCTATTTGTTTATTTCTTGCAAATGCCTTTAATTCTAGTGCAATCTCCATTCTATTCTTCATCCTTGCTCCGGGTTTTGCGATTGTTATTCTCTCACTCGCACCCGCCATATTAATGGAATTCTTTTCTCCCAAAAACATTGGAAAGGCTCAAGGGGCCTATGTTGCTCTATCAAGTACAACAAGCATTATTGCTCCACTCATATTCGGGTATTTTATCCAGTATGCAGGAACTGAGGCAATTGGATATGGTTATGGCTTCCAAGTAACTTCTTTGGTTATGTTCGTAATCGGATTATTGTTTTTGACCATTGTCCGTCCCGCGAACCAAAGTCAAACAACGATAAAACCTGAGGAACAAGTTATTGTATAAAAATCATTTAATAGGTGAATCAAGGAGGGAAATAAACGATGTGTAAAAATGAAAAGTCCGTTTCTGAGAAGGACTGTTGTGTATTGTGTCATGAAGAATTAGCTATTATGGAGCGAAATCGCAGTAAGTGCTGGAGTTGTCAGGATAAGATATCCGAGACCTACGCTGATAATCATATTGAAGTGGAGGATTAAGTAAGTTAATTAGTTTCGTAATGATTAGAACTGTAAAAGGGCCTTCTTTATGAAGGTCCTTATTATTTTTTCGGTGATGTTTAAACATAATTGTTGATTTTTAAACTAAGTTGATTGAAGCGGAAGGCACGAGGCTCATGTGGAAGTAGCAGGTCAGGTGAGACCCCACAGGCGCTCTGCACCGAGGAGGCTACACGACTGCACGCGGAAAGCGAAGTGCCTTAAGCGGAAATCAACAGGCAAGTTTAACACAGCCAATATTTAAGATTATATTTTGTGTTATATAAATATTACTTACAGGTACCAGGACAAAAATCATTAAGCGTGCGGTTCAAGAGATTCAAAATGGGATGAACGTGAATCTAGGAATTGGAATGCCTTCTTTACTTGCGAACGAAATACCGAAAGAAGTACATGTATTATTGTAATCCGAAAATGGGTTGCTTGGCATCGGACCTTATCCAGTTGAAGGGATGGAAGATCCTGATCTTATTAACGCAGGGAAAGAAACGGTTACAGCGGTAATCGGTGGATCTTTCTTTGACAGTGCTGAGTCCTTTGCTATGATTCGTGGGGGACACATTGATCTGGCTATCTTGGGAGGCATGGAGGTTTCCGAACAAGGTGATTTGGCAAATTGGATGATCCCGGGGAAATTGGTCAAAGGGATGGGAGGTGCGATGGATCTTGTCCATGGTGCCAAAAGAATTGTGGTCATAATGGAGCACACCAATAAGTACAATGAATCCAAGATCAAAAAAAAGCTGTTCCCTTCCATTGACAGGTCAAAAGGTTGTAAATCGACTGATTACGGATTTGGCTGTATTTGACTTTACTCCCGAGGGAATGATTCTTGTGGAAACGCAAGAAGGTGTTTCACTAGATGAAGTGATAGAAAAGACGGAGGCTTCCGTTACGATCAGCGCCAATTTGACATGTGGAAAAGGGGATCGCCAAAAGGCTTCTATTACAAGGTAAAGAGATAACACTGCTAATTCCTGTTAGGGTAGAGATAAATTTGTAATAAGAGAAGCCTTTTCGTCCACCTTTGGACGAAGAACCTTCTCTTTTTTTCTTTTTTAATTCTTAATAATTTCTGATTTTAAATAATGAATATATTTGTTGGCAAAAGTGGACAAATGTTTATTCTCTGATCGAACTAATCCTAAAGAAATATTTACAGTTGGATGATACACCAAATCAATTGGAACGATATCGCCATTAATGATAAGGGGGTAGTTTTTCATTACGAAATCAGGAGCGAATGTAATTGCCAAATTTTCATTTATGGCTTGGAGAACTCCATCCATATTATTTGAAGTAAACAAGATTTTCAAGGGCTTATATTTATGAAAAAAATCTTGTACGAAATACTCCATAAATTCACCCTTATATGTAACGAGAGTTTGATCAAGTATATCATGCGGAGTTATAGTACCAAGAATGGCTAAGGGAGAATGCTTAGAAACATATACTTTCTGCTTTCCTTCGATTAATGCTTCAAAAGCTATTCCTTCCATGTTTATGTTCAAATCTCTTGAATACGTAATCAGTCCAATGTCAGTCTTATGCTGTCGAACATCTCCAATTACAGCAGATCCACTTTTATCGGCAACCTCCAAATTTACGTACGGATAATCATGTCTAAACGATGCTATCGCTTTTACCAGGAACGTCATCAATCCGGGTAATGACGATATTTTTAGTTCCCCCACTTCCGTGGAATTCAATAAGTTAGCAGTCACTTTTATTTCCTCAAGCTTTTTTTGCACTTCATAGGCGAGTTTCAGAATGATTCTTCCTTCATCGGTTGGAACAGCGCCTTGTCCCCGTGACCGTTTAAGAACTTTAATCCCCAGCTCCTTTTCCAAGTTGGTTATGGACTGGCTGATGTTGGATTGAGTCACATGTAGATTCTGTGCTGCGACAGACAGAGAACTGTATTTTGCGACTTCTACGATATAAAGTAATTGTTCAATATTCATGACTATTCTCCTTTTTTAAATAGGCTGTTTTCACATACTTTATTGCTATTTACCAGGTAGTGAGTTGTGGTTGATTTCCCCTCCAGATGCTCGCTTTCCTTGGTGCGGGCGGTGAGCCCCCTCGGCGTAAACGCCTGTGGGGTCTCACCTGTCCCGCTGCTCCCGCAGGAGTCTCGCACTTCCGCTCCAATCAACCTTAAATAGTTTCGTTTTAAAAACAACAATCTTTACGAAAAGAGCCTTTAAATATTAGTAATACTTACTTACAGATTAAAATTTTTAATTTTATTTAATTATAATTTATTAGTATAATCAATATCAATAGTATTTTAAAAACTTTGAATATTCTAAAAAAATAGGAGGAGAACAAGAATGTCATTGAACCAATTGTTTGATTTAAATGGTAAGACAGCAATCGTTACTGGAGGCGGCAGCGGGTTAGGGCGTGTAATGGCACTGGCATTGGCAGAAGCTGGAGCAAACGTTGTTGTATGTTCACGGCGTTTAGAGGTTTGCGAAGCAGTTGTAAAAGAAATCGAGGCGTTAGGAAGACAGGCACTTGCCCTGTCATTGGATGTCACAGATCGGGAATCTGTCGTTCAAGGTGTTGAGAAAGCGGTTTCTCATTTTGGGGAAATCAGAATTTTAGTCAACGGCAGCGGAACAGTTTTTGAGTCTCCTGCTACGGATATGCCTTTAGAACAATGGCAATCTATGATGGATACAAATGTGACTGGAACATTCTTGATGTGTCAGGCAGTTGGTAAACATATGATTAATAACGAATACGGTAAAATCATTAACATTTCTTCTAGTATCGGCTTTAAAGGAGTTGACCCAGAAGCTGTAGATTCTGTCGGATATACAACTAGTAAGGGTGCAGTCATGACTTTAACGAAGGATCTGGCAGTTAAGTGGGGACGACATGGAGTGTATGTAAATTCAATTGCTCCTGGAGTTTTCACTACAGGTATGAATAACCCCGAAATACCGGGAACACTAGTACACAAAGCAGGCCCTTTCATTGCGTCACAAGTTCCAGTTAGAAGATTAGGCAGTGACAATGATTTGGTAGGTGCACTCCTATACTTTGCTTCAGCAGCATCTGATTATTGTACTGGACAAATTTTGACTCTTGATGGTGGACTTGGGGCTAAGTAAATTTCAACCAAATAACGTGGTTGCGTAAATTAATCATACTTAACTACAATTAAAAAATACCAATTTTACTTAACTAAAAATCACGAATATACTGAATTAATAAATTCGAACTAGTTAATTTGCTTGCTGATGAAAGCGATAACAATATGCGAATTAAATAAATATTTATTGGAAGAGGGGATTTTAAATGAGTGATTTAAAAGATGTAAAAAAAGTAGAAGTATTTCATGCAGGTAATGTTAGTGTAGATGAATTGCCTTGGATTCCATATTTTGGAGATGCGAAGTTTAAGTTGCTTAAAGCCAACCCTGTGACCGGACAGACGGTTACGTTATTATGTGTTCCTGCGAAAATGCAGCTTCCTGCCCATTTCCATTCTGGAACAGTCATTGTATATACCGTCCAAGGGACTTGGAGATATCTCGAGGAGCCTTGGATCTCCAAACCTGGTGACATGGTTTATGAGCCTGCAGGCTCCAAACATACGCCGACAGCTGTAGGGGATGAAGATGTTATCACCTTCAATATTGTAGAAGGAACATTAGACTATTTGGGTGAAGAAGGAGAAATTCTTGCCAGAGACAATTGGGAATCATTCCTGAAAAGATACTATGAATATTGTGCGGCTGAAGGAATTGAGCCTATTGATGTGACTAAATTTTGATAGTTAGATTCATGAAAAAAGGAGAAGCCCGGTGTCCACATGACGAAGAGGCTTCTCTTTTTTCTGGGATTTTTCATTTTAATATTAGTAGTAATAATTTATATATTAATATTTTTAATTTTATTTAATTAAAACTTATAAGTATAATCATAAACATAATAATATTTTAATAATTTTTAATATTCTAACTTAATAGATAATAATGCTGGGAGGAATAATGATAAATGACAGCAGAGACGGTTTTGATTACTGGTGCTACAAAAGGGATCGGATATGAATTCACAAAAGTTTTTGCAGAGCATTATTATAACTTGGTATTAGTTGCAAGAGATTCGGCGTTGTTGGAACAACAAGCCGAGAGTTTAAAAAAGGAATATGGCGTGCAAGTGAATACTTTTGCCGGCGATTTGAGCAGCCATACAACGGTAGAGAGCTTACATCGATACTTGAAAAGCGAAGGAATCGACATCGATATTTTGATTAATAATGCTGGAGCAGGCGGATTAGGGTTGATGACGGAATTGGATATTCAAAAAGAAATGGAATACCTGCAGCTCAACATGATCTCTCTCACGTATTTAACTAAACTTATTGCGGATGACATGGTGAAACGAAAGCAAGGTAAAATTTTAAACGTGGCTTCAACAGCAGCCTTTCAGCCAACTCCACGGATGTCGATGTATGGTGCCAGCAAATCTTACGTCTTATTCTTTACGGAAGCAATTGCGGAAGAACTTAAAGGAACCGGAGTTCAAGCTTCTGTATTATGTCCACCTTCTACCAAAACGCCGCTCACGCAAGGGTTGGCTTCAACAAGAACAAAAATTTTCATTAAGAACTTAATAGAGCCGCAAGCTGTTGCCAAGTGCGGATTTGAAGGGTTAATGAAGAATAAAACTGTAATCATTCCAGGCCTTAAAAATAAACTCATGGCTAAATCTGTGGGATTGTTGCCAAGGAAATGGGTAACTATCTATACCCGAAAGCTTATCGAACAAAAAGTGTAAATACCATTAAGGTCCTATCCTTGGAAGAGTTGGAGTATTTAAAAGTATTACCTTGATAGATTTACAATGGCAAATAGCTTACATAGTTTTTCAGAAGATATCTTGTTTGGAATAACAAAATCAAAAAAGGGGACTAATGATGAATTTTTTATTATCTAAGGAACATCAAATGATGCAAAAAATGGTACGTGAGTTTGCTCTAAACGAATGTGAACCTACTGCAGCCCAACGTGATGAAGAGGAATACTTTGATATCAATATTTGGCAAAAGATGGCGGAACTTGGTTTATGTGGCATTCCTTGGCCGGTAGAGTACGGAGGTGCAGGTGCCGATTATTTGAGTTATGTGATCGTGGTGGAGGAATTGTCTCGGGTGGACGCTTCAATTGGGACCACACTTTCCGCACATACATCGTTAGCCGGATGGCCGATTTACAAGTTTGGAACGGAACATCAAAAGCAAAAATATTTGCGGGCCATGGCGGAAGGAAAAAACATGGGTGCGTATTGCTTGACGGAATCTGGATCCGGATCTGATGCCAGTGGAATGAGAACAACAGCCGTTTTTGACGGAGATGAATGGGTTTTGAACGGATCGAAGATTTTTATCACCAACGGAGGCTATGCCGACACTTATATCGTTTTCGCACAGACCAACTCTGCACTAAAGCATAAAGGCATTTCTGCGTTTATTGTGGAAAAGGGCTTCCCAGGCTTCTCTGTAGGAAAGAAGGAAAAAAAGATGGGAATTCGCTCTTCCTCCACGACAGAGATCATTTTTGAGGATTGCCGGGTTCCAAAGGACAATCTTTTGGGCCAAGTGGGTGAAGGGTTCCAGATTGCCATGAAGACTCTCGACGGCGGTCGGAACGGAATCGCTTCTCAAGCTGTTGGAATCGCTCAAGGAGCATTTGATAATGCCGTAACATTTGCAAAGGATCGCGTCCAATTTGGCAAACCGATTAGCTCACTTCAAGCTATTCAATTCAAATTAGCCGATATGGCCACAAAAATTCAAGCTGCCCGTTTATTGACGTATCAGGCAGCATGGTGTGAGGATCAAGGAATTCCTTACGGACTTCAATCTGCAATGTCCAAACTATTTGCTGGAGACACCGCCATGGAAGTAGCGGTAGAGGCTGTTCAAGTATTTGGCGGATATGGCTACACAAGGGAATACCCGGTAGAACGATATATGAGAGATGCTAAAATCACCCAAATCTATGAAGGGACGCAAGAGATTCAGCGTCTTGTTATTGCCGGAAATCTGCTTAAAGCATAGAAAAAAATCAATATTAACGAAAACAGGAATGTAATCTATTAAAAAGAAGCGAATGGGTTTGTCAAACGTGAAAGATATGCTTGGACATGAGTTAGAGCCTTACCGCATGGCAGTGGAAAAAGGAAAAATAAAAGAATTGGCGATTGCAATAGGGGATGATTTTCTACAGCTTGGAGTCAGCTGGTATTCCTGTTCCGCTCGCTTTTTTGCAAATCATTGGCGGTTATGGCTTTCAAGAGAAAAGGAGGTTTGTTGGCAAAGTAGTAGAGAAAAAAGCTGACAACGTTGTTGTGGGTGAAATACAGGCGAAAAAAAGTAAGGTGACATGAAATTCTCTGGTACTTTTGAATCGTTTTGCCATCAAGTGATTTGTACATCCAATCTTATAGCTCGTTGCTGACCGAATGGATGGAACACAACCGCTTCAGGAATTGGCGGATGTGCTAGGTGCTGAATACTGAGATTATTCACTTCAAATCGGACAGGCGGGAAAAGTCGTAAACCCTGATTTGTCCATTGCCTGCGGAATTTCAGGGGCCATTCAGCATTTAGTCGGGGTGTCTAACTCTAAAGTTGTCGTTGCGATTAACAAGATTCCGAAACACCTATCTTTCAAGTAGCGGACTACGGTATTGTGGGGGGATTTGTTTGAGGTGATTCCGCTTCTAGCGAAAGAAATTCAAAAAAACTGGTAAATTCTTAAATAAGAACATGTTATTACTCCTGATTAATAAGTGCATCTCTTCTCAATAAAGATCTCCTATCAATAGAGTGATTGATAGACAATAATAAGCTTTTGGAAAGGAATTCGTATATGTTTAAAAAGGTTCTTATTGCTAATCGAGGAGAAATTGCTGTCCGTGTGATTAGGGCGTGTAAGGAAATGGGGATATCTACGGTCGCTGTATATTCTGAAGCAGACCGTGAAGCTTTGCATGTACGTCTAGCAGATGAAGCCTATTGCATTGGACCACACCTATCATCTAAGAGCTACTTGAATATGACCAATTTATTAATTGTTGCTCAAATTTCACATGCAGATGCTATCCATCCCGGCTATGGATTTTTAGCGGAAAGTGCAGAATTTGCTAATTTATGTATTGAAAACGATATCATTTTTATTGGGCCATCACCTGAGGCCATCAGTAAGATGGGGGCGAAAGCGGTAGCGAGAGAAACGATGGAATACGCTGGCGTACCAATTGTCCCAGGTACGGATGGGATTATTGAAGATATTGATGAAGCTGTTTTTACAGCAAGACGTATCGGGTATCCAGTTATTGTTAAAGCCACTGCGGGTGGTGGTGGAAAAGGAATGCGGGTTGCTAAATGCGAGGAAGAGTTAAAAAATGCGATTTCAATGGCGCAGCAAGAAGCAGCTACAGCTTTTGGTAATGCAGGTGTTTATTTAGAAAAGTACATTGAAGAGCCTCGACACATTGAAATCCAAATTATGGGTGATTCCTTTGGCAATGTCGTGCACTTAGGGGAACGTGATTGCTCAATCCAGAGACGCCATCAAAAGCTAATTGAAGAAGCGCCATCCCCTGCACTTGATGAAGAACTAAGAACGAAAATGGGAGAGGCGGCATTAAAAGCCGCGAAGGCAGTACAATATTCAGGGGCAGGTACCATTGAATTTTTACTAGATAAACATAAAAATTTTTACTTTATGGAAATGAATACTCGTATTCAAGTTGAACACCCAGTTACAGAACTTATAACAGGAGTAGACTTAATCAAAGAACAATTACTTGTTGCCTCAGGTCATAGGCTATCTGTCAAACAAGAAGATATTCATATCAATGGTTGGTCGATCGAATGCCGGATTAATGCAGAAAATCCTGATAAAAAATTTATGCCATCCCCTGGGAAAATTGGATTATACCTACCTCCGGGTGGATTTGGAATCCGAGTCGATAGCGCAGTTTATCCAGAATATACGATCTCACCATTTTATGATTCGATGATTGCCAAATTAATCGTACATGGAAAAACTCGTGAAGAAGCAATTGCAAGGATGAAGCGAGCCTTAAGCGAGTTCGTCATTGAAGGAATTGATACAACAATCGCTTTCCACCTTCGCTTATTAGAACATCCGGATTTTATAGCTGGTAATTTCAACACTAAATTTTTAGAGATGAATGATCTAACGGTTTCCACTAAGTAACTAGTGGTGATTTGAAGTATTCAGTGGCACTAGTTCATTTAGTGAAGAGAAGAGGTAATGGATTTGGAAAAACAATTTTTTAAATTATTGATTAGAATGGCCAGATAATCGGGACTGAACCTATGTGTGGAGATTTCATAGATCCTAAAAAATCGGAAATGAGTAAAGAAAAAATGATAGAAATTAAATTGTAGAAGGAGTGTTTCCTCATGTTTAAAATGAATGACATTAAAGAATTAATTCGAGCGGTGGACCGTTCTTCAATTGGAGAATTAACGATTAAAGGTGAAAATGATCACCAAATAACGATTAGTAAACAAATGAATGTCGGACAATCAGCGCTTATCGAAGAAACGCAAGTCCCAGCAAATATTGCTTTCTCACCTGTGAAAGTGGAAGCGGCACCCGTTCAAAAGCAGGAAGAAATACAAGCACCAGCGGCGACAATTGCTGATGACACATCGATTCATAAAATTACTTCCCCAATGGTGGGAACGTTTTATACGGCTCCATCACCTGATTCTGATGCCTATGTAAGAGTGGGAGATCAAATAAAAGAAGACACAGTGTTATGTATTGTGGAAGCCATGAAGCTTATGAATGAGCTTGAAGCGGAAGTTAGTGGTGAAATTGTTGAAATCTTTGTGGAAAATGGTCAGGTTGTTGAATATGGCCAGCCCTTGTTCCTCGTAAAAACAGCATAAACAATAAAATTTAAACACTGATAGGAGAGGAACCACAGCATGGATATGTTCGATAAAATCGAGATCATGGAAGAACGACGGGAAAAAGTGAAGCTGGGGGGCGGTTATGCACGGATTGATGCCCAGCATGACCGCGGGAAGCTTACTGCTAGAGAGCGAATCGAACTATTAGTGGATGAAGGGACATTCGTTGAAATAAACCCATTTATAGAAAATCGCGGCCTTGAATATGGATCTGGGGAGGCTCCAGGAGAAGGGGTTGTTACAGGTTACGGTAAGGTCGATGGGTGCCTTATTTTCCTTTTTGCTCAAGATTTTACTGTTTTCGGCGGAGCCCTTGGCGAAATGCATGCGACAAAGATTACCAAAATCATGGATTTAGCTGCAGAAAATGGAGCACCTATAATCGGGTTAAATGACTCAGGTGGAGCAAGAATTCAAGAAGGTGTTTTATCACTAGATGGATATGGACACATTTTCTATCGAAACTCCATTTATTCAGGAGTAATTCCACAAATTTCCGTGATTATGGGACCTTGTGCCGGGGGGGCTGTTTATTCTCCTGCGATTACAGATTTCGTTTTCATGGTAGAAAAAACTAGTCAAATGTTTATTACAGGTCCAAAGGTAATTGAGTCGGTAACGGGAGCAAAGATTAATAGTGAGGATTTAGGTGGTGCGTCCGTTCATTCCACAATAAGTGGAAATGCCCATTTTACTGGACCAACGGAAGAAGACGTATTAAACGAAGTCAGGAGATTAATTGGCTACTTGCCATCAAACTATGAAGAAAATCCACCTTACAAAGAGCCAGTAAATAAAGTTCCTTTAGATGAAAGAATCGATGAACTTCTTGATGTTGTCCCGATTGATGGAACGAAGGTTTATGATGTGCGTAAGGTGATTCATTTAATTGTTGATGATCAAGATTTCATGGAAGTCCAGCCTAAATTCGCTAAAAACATTGTCGTTGGCTTTGGCCGTATAAACGGCGATACAGTCGGTATAATCGCAAATAATCCGAAGATGATGGCTGGTGGTCTTGATATTGATTCATCTGACAAATGTGCTCGCTTCATCCGATTCTGTGATTGCTTTAAGATTCCATTAATTACATTTGAAGACGTGAGTGGCTTTATCCCAGGAATTCAACAAGAGCATGGCGGGATTATCCGGCATGGGGCGAAAATTTTATATGCCTATTCGGAAGCTTTGGTTCCCAAAATTACAGTGATTCTTCGAAAAGCATATGGTGGGGCTTACGTTGCCCTAAACAGTAAAGCAACCGGGGCAGACTTAGTATTTGCTTGGCCTAATGCGGAAATTGCGGTTATGGGACCATCCGGGGCTGCCAATATCATTTTTGCAAAAGAGATTAATGAAAGTACAGATCCGGAGGCCTTTAGGCAAGAAAAAATCAACGAATACCGCGAACGGTTTGCCAATCCTTACGTCGCATCAGCTAATGGCATTGTTGATGATGTAATTGACCCGAGGGATACAAGAAAAAGTATCGCTAGTGCATTGGAAATGCTAAAAAACAAGAAGAAAGCATTACCTAAGAAAAGGCATGGAAATATCCCTTTATAAACCTTTTCTTTAATAGATTATGAACTACCTATATTAATAGGAAGAAAAACATCTAAAGACGACAAATGAAAAAAACCTAGCGTAAATTGAGATGGTATAGAAGGGAGAGAGCGATAGCATAGGGATTGATGCTTAGCGCAACTTAAAATGGATAAAAAAATAGTGGACCAATTTTCAGAATTTGAGATCCCAAGTTATGAACAGTGGCGTGACCTAACAGAACAATCTTTAAAAGGAGCTTCTTTTGAAAAAAGACTTATTACAGAAACTTATGAAGGAATTTTACTTCAGCCGATGTATCGAAAGGAGGATGCCGCCACTCTTCCTTTTCTGCAGTCTTTGCCAAGTATGGCCCCTTTTACTCGCGGCACTAAAACGCTTATAAATGGATGGGAAATCAATCAGGAAATCAATGTTGGAATACCCACTTCTTTTAATAAAGTAGCACGGCATGACCTTAGTAAGGGGCAAACCTCATTAAATATCGTCCTTGATACACCAACGAAACGTGGAATAAATGCGAATGAAGCTACCTCAGAAGTAGGGAAAGCGGGACTATCGATTTCAGGGGTAACCGATGTAGCCGGTGCACTAAAAGATATTGACTTTGGTAATGTTCCTTTTCACGTTAGTGCTGGGGCAAATTCGTTGCCAATCCTAGCTCTGATTATCGCTCATCTAGAACAGTCCGGACGACAAGTGGAGGAATTACATGGGTGTATAGGAATGGATCCACTCGCAGAACTGGTAGCAAATGGAACATTGGCTTACGAGTTGGAAGATTGTTATACATTGATGGCCGACATAACAAAATGGGCAAATGAGAATACCCCCCATTTACAAACGGTTCTAATCCATGGAAATGTCTATCATGACGGTGGAAGTAGTACGGTTGAAGAATTAGCTTTTACCTTATCAACAGGTGTCGAATATCTACAGGCACTAACTTCCCAAGGAATTGATATAAATAAAGCCGCCAGCAGTATCCGTTTTTCGTTCTCAATCGGTTCCGGTTATTTTATGGAAATTGCCAAACTTCGTGCCGCAAGAACTCTTTGGGCCAGAATTGTAGAAACCTTTGGTGGGAATGAAGAAGCCCAGAAGATGACGATGCATGCACGAACATCTGCATGGACAAAAACTGTTTTTGATCCCTATGTGAATATGCTGCGTGCTACAACAGAAGCATTTTCTGCAGCAGTCGGTGGAGCTGACAGTATTCATGTTAGTTGCTTTGATGAAGCGATTCAAAAGTCTACCGCTTTTTCACGACGAATTGCACGGAATGCCTCCATTATTTTAAAAGAAGAAGCTCATATTGCGAGGACAATCGATCCAGCCGGTGGCTCATGGTACGTAGAAGTACTGACAAATGAGGTTGCCAAAAAGGCATGGGGACTCTTCCAGGAAACAGAGCGAAAAGGTGGGATTTTCCAGTCGTTAATAAAAGAATTCCCACAAAATTTGGTTCAACAAACAGCTTCAAAACGGGTAGGGAACATTGCTAGTCGAAAGGATATATTTGTTGGGACAAATATGTACGTGAATATTGAAGAAAAAGGAATAGATTGGTTAGCTATTGATGAGGCGTCTCAAATTGATGATCATATCAATAAGGTTAAAGGTCGAGCACATAGACCGGTTGAAAGCTTAGCTGCAATTCCCAATAAAACAGAAGCGTCGATTCAGGTAGCGAAACAAGGTGCATCGTTAGGTGAAATTGCAGAAGCAACAGGTAGAGGGTCTGAATCTGTTGTCAGCGTTAAAGCAATCCGTCCTACGAGAGGTGCCATTCAGTTTGAACAACTCCGTCAAACCATCAATGAAAATGCAGAAAAGGCAGGTAATCGTCCAAAAGTTTTTCTAGCGAACTTAGGACCTATATCAGCTTATAAAGCGCGGGCTGAATTTGCATCAGGATTTTTTGGAGTTGGTGGCTTCGATGTTATTCAAAACAATGGATTTACTTCTGCAAAAGAAGCAGCAGATGCAGCTATTGCTTCAAACGCCGGTATTGTCATCATTTGTGGAAAAGATGAAGACTACCAACAAACAGCGGTTCCTGTTGCAAAGACGATTAAAAATGCAGCAGAACAAGCAATTGTTTTATTAGTAGGAAAGCCTAGCGAAGAGTACGAAGTCAGCTTTAAAGAGGCTGGAATATCTGAGTATATTCACGCTGGCTCAAATTGCTATGACGTGCTAAGTCAACTTCTAGATAAGAAAGGAGTTGCTGCATTATGACAAAACCAGATTTCAGCCAAGTAAAATATAAGGATGAAAGAATAGCAGAATATAGCGAGTGGCGTAAACAAGCAGAAAAACTTTCTGGAAAGTCTTTTGAAGAATTAACAGTTCCGACTTATGAAAAAATTGATGTAAAGCCTCTTTACACAAATATGGACACACAAGGAATGAATCATTTAGATTATGTGGCGGGAATCGCACCATTCTTTCGAGGTCCCTACCCAGCTATGTATAAATCACAACCTTGGACGGTTCGTCAATATGCTGGCTTTTCTACAGCGGAAGAAAGTAATGCGTTTTACCGCAGAAACTTAGCTGCAGGACAAAAAGGGCTTTCGATCGCATTTGATTTAGCCACACATCGTGGGTATGATTCGGATCATCCTAGAGTCGTAGGCGATGTGGGAAAAGCCGGCGTTGCCGTTGATTCCATTCTAGACATGAAGATTTTATTTGATGGAATCCCATTAGACCAGATGTCTGTTTCGATGACGATGAACGGAGCTGTCCTGCCAATTATGGCTTTTTACATCGTGGCAGCTGAAGAACAAGGAGTTCCCCAAGAGAAGCTTTCTGGAACAATACAAAATGATATTTTAAAAGAATATATGGTTCGTAATACGTACATCTTTCCTCCAGAACCGTCAATGAAAATTATAGCAGATATCTTTGAATACACGTCCCAGCATATGCCGAAATTTAATTCCATTAGCATCTCCGGTTATCATATGCAAGAAGCGGGGGCTACGGCCGATATAGAGTTGGGCTATACCCTTGCAGATGGATTAGAATATGTCAAAACGGGTTTAAAAGCAGGGATTGATATTGATCGATTTGCTCCACGACTTTCCTTCTTCTGGGCAATCGGAATGAATTACTATATGGAAGTGGCTAAAATGCGCGCAGCTCGTTTAATTTGGGCGAAGCTAATGAAAAGGTTTTACCCGAAAAATGAAAAGTCGTTAGCACTTCGAACCCATTCGCAAACATCTGGATGGAGCTTAACAGAGCAAGACCCATTCAATAATGTTTCACGTACCTGTATTGAAGCGATGGCTGCTGCTCTTGGTCATACACAATCCCTACATACAAACGCACTGGATGAGGCGATTGCGTTACCGACCGATTTTTCTGCCCGAATAGCTCGAAATACCCAACTATACCTACAGGATGAAACGGGGATAACCAACGTATTAGATCCATGGGGCGGCTCCTATTACGTGGAGTCACTTACGGCTGAATTACTTGAAAAAGCCTGGGAACATATTGAAGAAATCGAAGCACTTGGTGGAATGGCAAAAGCCATTGAAACAGGACTGCCAAAGATGAGAATTGAAGAAGCCGCTGCTAGAAGACAAGCGCATATTGATTCTGGTAAAGAATCGATCATTGGAGTGAATAAATACCGTTTAGAAAAAGAGGACCCTCTTGAGATATTAGATATTGATAATACTGCTGTCCGTGAAGCGCAAATTCGCCGCTTAGAGCAACTCCGGGCAGAAAGGGATAAAGCAAAGGTAGAAGCAGCACTTCAAGCGATTACAAAAGCGGCTGAAACTGGAGAAGGAAACCTCTTAGAGCTAGCGGTAAATGCAGCTCGCGCTAGAGCGAGCCTAGGAGAAATTTCGAATGCATACGAACAAGTAGTAGGGAGACATAAAGCAGTAATTCGTTCGATTAGCAGAGTGTACAGTACAGAGTTTGGGGAAAAGGAACAAGTGAAAATTGTCCGTGAAATGTCCGATCATTTTGAAGAGAATGAAGGCCGACGCCCTCGAATTATGATTGCAAAGATGGGACAGGATGGACATGACCGCGGAGCTAAAGTGATTTCTACTGCATTTGCAGACCTTGGTTTTGATGTTGATATTGGTCCCTTATTCCAAACCCCAGAGGAAGCAGCCCTACAGGCCGTGGAAAATGATGTACATGTTCTAGGGATGAGCTCTCTTGCTGCTGGTCATAAAACATTACTTCCTCAAGTCGTGGAAGAGCTGAAGCGTTTAGGCCGTGAAGATATTGCCGTCGTGATTGGCGGTGTTATTCCTGCTCAAGATTACAGTTACTTAATAGAAAAAGGAGCAGCTGCCATATTTGGACCAGGAACGGTTATCCCGATTGCCGCACAACAGGTGATAGAAGAATTAAATCGTCGTCTCGGATTGGTTACTTAAATGACAGAAAAAATATCGCCAAGACGAAGACACATTACGGTTGATGAATATGTGCAGGGTGTGATGAATGGAAATCGTGCAATTATTGCTCAAGCGATCACCTTAGTTGAAAGCAATTTACCCAAACACATGGAAATGGCACAAAAGGTGCTGAAAGAACTGATTCCATATACAGGAAAATCAATTCGGATCGGCATTACAGGGGTTCCTGGAGCTGGTAAGAGCACGTTAATCGAATCCTTTGGTATGATTCTCTGTGAGCAAAATCACCGTGTAGCGGTATTAGCCGTTGACCCAACTAGCAGTGTATCTAGAGGAAGTATTCTAGGTGACAAAACACGAATGGAACATCTTTCTCGCCACCCACATGCATATGTTCGACCGTCACCATCAAGTGGCACGTTAGGAGGGGTCACTAGAAAAAGCCGTGAAACCCTTCTTATTTGTGAGGCAGCAGGGTATGACGTAATAATCGTGGAAACCGTGGGAGTCGGCCAAAGTGAAATAACCGTCCGGTCCATGGTGGATTTTTTCCTAGTTATTATGCTGACTGGTGCAGGGGATGTGCTACAAGGAATGAAAAAAGGGGTGATGGAATTAGCTGATGCTATTTTCATTAATAAAGCGGATGGCGAAAACAAACAAGCTGCCCTGAATGCAAAGATGGAATACAATCGACTCCTGCATTTCTTACAGCCAATCACCGAGGGTTGGGAAACAAAAGCATTTACTGTGTCTGCCTTAACGGATGAAGGAGTATCTCACATTTGGAAGGTCATTCAGGAATATAAACAAGTTACCAGTAGGACTGGTTTTTTTGGAAAAAGAAGAAAAGAACAAATGATTGACTGGTTTCATTCTATGATAGAGGCCCAATTAAAGGCGAGATTTTATGGTAATCCATCGATGAAAAAGAACATTTCTAAAATGGAAGGGTTACTTCTTAACGGCCATACTTCTCCCACACTCGCAGTCCAACAATTATTCAACATTTATGATGAAAATAGATAGGAAAAGGAAGGCTTTTCATTAAGAAGAGAAAAGGGATACCGGGTATAGCCTAATATATTACCTTAACAATATACCGTTAATTAATATCATGTACCAATAACGGTATAAAATTAGAAGGTAAAATAAAGAAATGGAAAAGATGTTTTCCATCCATCAAATCGAATCAAACAATCTTCAATAAAGGAGAATGAATTATGAGTCATGTTTATATTTTAGGTGGGGCTAGGACGCCATTCGGGAGTTTTGGTGGGGTATTAAAGGATGTTTCTGCCATCGATCTTGGAGTGATAGCAAGTAAAGGAGCCATTGAAAAAAGTAATATTTCAGTTGAAGAGGTTGAGCATGTTTTTGCTGGGAATGTGATACATACTTCGAAAAATGCCTCCTACCTTTCCAGGCATATTGCTTTGAAAGCTGGGATTCCAATCGAGAGCCCCGCTTTAACTCTCAATCGTTTATGCGGTTCTGGATTGCAAGCGGTTGTATCGGCAGCTCAGTCGATTATTTTAAAGGATGCTGAAGTTGCCCTAGCCTTGGGAACCGAAAATATGAGCCAATCTCCTCACGTATTACGAGATGTCCGCTTTGGTACGGGTTTACAGTCTCCACAAATGGACGACATGCTTTGGGCGACTTTGAGCGATGAGTATATAGGGTGTGGGATGGGATTAACAGCGGAAACTCTTGCTGAAAAATATGAACTAACCCGAGACGATCAAGATAGTTTAGCTGTCCAATCACACCAAAAGTCAGCAAAAGCCCAACTGACGGGACGATTTCAACAAGAGATTTCCCCGGTCACGATATTCACAAAAAAAGGAAAGGAAATAACCATTTTAGAAGACGAACATATTCGCCATAATACTTCAATTGAAGGATTAGCGAAACTGAAACCAACCTTTAAAAAGGATGGGACCGTAACGGCAGGTAATGCCAGTGGTATTAATGATGGGGCAGCTGCCTTAATACTTGGAAGTGAATCCTTCCTTCAAACCAATCACAATGTGAAGCCATTGGCAAGAATCATATCCTGGGGGATTGCGGGGGTAGACCCAAATATTATGGGCATTGGACCAGTTCCTGCTAGTCAATTAGCCTTACGGAAAGTCGGACTCAATATTGAAGATATCGATTTGTTCGAAATCAATGAAGCATTCTCTGCCCAGTATCTTGCAGTAGAGAGAGAGCTTGGATTGAAACGGGAAAAAGTTAACGTCAATGGTGGAGCAATCGCATTAGGTCATCCAGTTGGGGCTAGTGGAGCTAGAATTATATATTCATTGGCCCTGGAGTTAAGGAATCGTGGAAAGAAGTATGGACTAGCCTCCCTCTGTATTGGAGGAGGACAAGGAATCTCAGTAATCATTGAGGCTCTATGAATGATATTACAAAATGAATTTCTGTAAGACACCTGACATGGTCCGCACTTCTAATGTTGAGGACCTAATTCCACAATGACGTCAAAAGGGGATTCGGTTATTCATCCTCGCATGACCAAAAAGCTGATAACGTATCATCACCAGCAAACGAAATCAGAGCCGAACGAAAATATTCTGACTAAGCGAGAAAAAGAAATGTTGCTTGAGTTGACCAAAGGTCTTAGTAACCAAGAAATCGCTGAAGCCTTATTTATCAGTGATAAGACGTCAAAATTCACATCAATAAGATTTTCAAAAAGCTGAATGTGAAAAGCCGTTCACAGGCAGTCAGTTATGCCGTTGAATCAACTTGTTCCATTTTCATAAATCGTAATCACTTAAAAAGTTAAAAGAACTGTTCAGTACCTTGATTATTCTTCTTTAATAACAGATCTGGAATAAATCTTAAGTTATATATGGATCTAGAACCAATAGATGAAAAATTACATCTTATGATTAATTTTCAGAAAAGTAGAAATGTTAAACGGTATATTAAATCTTAGTTTACTAGATTCATCATCTTTAAATGAATTGTTTATGAAGAACAAATGTTTAGTGAGAAAATAGTTATATAGGATAAGGGGATGCGGTATGAAGAGGAAAAAAATCAGTAAGATTCTTACAGGGACCTTAGTTGTTGGCATGTTATTATCTCAAGGCGCCCCGTATAATGTAATGGCGAAAAGCCCGTTTGAGTTGAATCCAGTTGATCATGCGGAAGAAATTCTAAAGAGCCTGTCTGCGGAACAAAGAAAGGCATTAGAGCAATTGGATGCCACTCCAAACTTTACGATTTCTCCGGATATTAATGCAAATAGTCCGGAATTAGTCAAAGTCATTGTCGAATTTGAGCAGGCGCCAGCCAAAATAGAAGTGATGAAAAAAGCGGCGAAAGGAAAGAAACTATCTTCTGCAGATGCGAATGAGAAAGTGGAAAAAGCTCATAAAGATTTTAAACAGTATGTGCAATCATTGAAATCACAGAAAAACGTGACTAATTACAAAGTGGAAGATGTAAAGATCACAAGAGAGTATAAAAACGCCATCAACGGTGTAGCGATGACACTGCCTGGTGTGGCAGTTAAGGATTTGCTGCAATCTGGAGTAGTTAAACGTATTTTTAAAGATTACGAAGTGAAAGTGGAACCACCTGTAAAATCGAAAGAAGCCATCGAGCCGAAAATGGCAGACAGTATTCCGCAAATTGGCGTGGACAAACTTCATGCCGAGAACATTACCGGCAAGGGAATTAAAGTCGGTGTTCTTGATACAGGTATTGACTACAATCATCCTGACTTAAAAGAAGCTTATAAAGGCGGATATGATTTTGTAGATAATGATGTCGATCCAATGGAAACGACCTACGAGGATTGGATAAATGCTGGCAAGCCGGAAGACCCAGGCTATGTGTATTACACAAACCATGGGTCACATGTCGCAGGGACGATTGCAGCCCAAAAGAAAAACAATGTGGATTATGCTGTGAAAGGGGTAGCACCTGAAGTAGATTTATATGCGTATAGAGTATTGGGGCCTTGGGGAGGGGGATATACTGAAGGAATTCTCGCTGGAATCGATAAAGCGATTGAAGATGGCATGGACGTCATCAATATGTCGCTTGGCGCGCAGACTAACGATCCTTTATACGCCACTTCTGTCGCAGTAAATAACGCCATGCTTACAGGCTTGGTGACCGTCGTTGCTGCAGGTAACGCCGGACCTAACGAAAAAACTCTTGGTTCTCCGGGAACAGCGGCTCTTGGCATATCAGTAGGTGCAAGCGATGCTTCCATGTCCATTCCTGCCTTTAATGGAAGCGCTTCCGACGAGAAATTTGAAAATATGCAGCTGCTAGGCAAAGATTTTTCTGATAGATTAGAAGAATTGCAAGGAAAATCCTTACCAATTGTATTTGCGGGACTTGGTAAAGCATCTGATTTTGCTGGGAAAGATGTCAGCGGGAAAATTGCGTTGATTCAGCGCGGAGAAATTGCGTTTGATGAAAAAATCAAAAACGCCAAAAAAGCTGGGGCTAAATCAGTGATTGTGTATAACAATGTTGACGGGCAAATACCTGCCTACTTGGGTGAGGCCGTCGGGTTAATCCCTTCATTCCGCCTGTCAAAAGCGGATGGTGAGCGTTTAAAGGGGATGGGCGAAGGTTCTTTCACATTTGAAACGTTAAATAACACAAAAACGGAAGGCGATCATTTAGCAGATTTCAGTTCTCGTGGACCGGTAAATGGAAATTAYGATATTAAGCCGGATGTAGTCGCTCCAGGTGTGTCGATATTCTCTACGACACCGGAATTCATCAACGATCCGCAGGACGGCATTAATTACGGGAATGCCTATGTACGCATGTCGGGTACATCGATGGCTACGCCACACGTGGCAGGAGCAGCAGCATTGATTTTGCAGGAGAATCCGGAATACACTCCTTTCGATGTAAAAGCGGCACTCATGAATACATCGAATGATTTAAAAGGGAATAATTCTGTATACGAAGTGGGTGCAGGACGAATCGATGCCTATCAAGCGGTTCATACAGATACATCCATCAAAGTATGGGATAAGACAAAAAATATCGAAAATGGAAACGTCGTAGAAATTGACGAACAAACAGGTTCTATCGTATTCGGCAGATATTATAAAAAAGGTAATGGACCAATTGATGCAAGCAAAAAGGTGACGGTTCAAAACAACAGCCAGGAAGAGAAATCTTTTAAACTAGAAGTGGAGTATCACGGTGAGCGAAAAGGCATTCAAGATGCAGTGAAGAACGGTGTAAAAGTGGCGGTGCCTTCATCGATTACAGTGGGAGGCGGCCAAATAGAGGAGCTCCAGCCAAAAATAACGATTCCAACCAGCGCTTCGGCAGGAAGATATGAAGGGTACATTCATGTGACCAATACCAACAATCCAGACGAAACCTATCAAATTCCATTTGCTGTCATGGCGACGGAAAAAGGATTTGATTATGTCAAAGCGACTAGACCATCCGTGACAAATACAACACCTTTCTGGGAACTTAATGACACAAGGATCCATTTCATCATGAAGTTGAACAGTCCAATGACAACCATGGATGTGCTTGTAAAAGACAGTAAAACAGGAAAATCTGTAGGGTTCATAGGGACAGCGAACACTAACTTTCCAATAGATAGAGAAGTGTATCTTACAGGTGCGTTCAGCGGTACGGTCTTACCATTTACAAATGATCCGTCCCAGCCAATCAGTGATATTCCTATAAAGCTTCCAGCAGGCGACTATATACTGGAACTGATTGCACACGATGAGGAAGGGAAAACATATGTGGTAGACAATCCACTTATCGTGGACAATACAGCACCAGAAGTCAACATGGATATAAAATCGGGTGTAATCGAAATCAATGATTCTTTGTTTACAGTAGAAGATGGCCAAAAAGCGGTGTGGCTGCATGGAACAGCTAAGGATGAGACAGTGGATCTATTACAATCTAAAGGGTTGGACATCGATCAATCGTCCAACACTATGGCTTACTATACAGGTGCCTCTGGATATATGGCTGGGTTCTTCCCGATTCAAGCGAATGGAGGTGTGAAGTTAGGTATTGAGGAAAGTGATATTGCAAAACAACCTATGAGATTGTGGTTGAGAACGTGGGATACTGCAACGGCAGTTGGTTACCAAAAGTATTACTTCATGAAAGAAGGAACGGAATATACGACTTCCAGTTATAACAAGAAAGAGTTAAAAGTCGACGATAGCTTTACGATGACACTAAGCCTTAATAATGTGAAGCAGCTTGTCTCGGGAGAATTTAATGTAGAGTACTACAAAGACTTCTTCAAGTTTTCGAATGTGAAGCTGAACAATGCAGTCAAACAATATGCAAAGGAAAAAGGCTTACAGGTATCACTAGATAAACCTGTTGTGACGGAAGGTACATTCAATAATAGTTTGAAAATCGGTGCTTCCATTACTGGAAATGCATTCAGAGGACTGGATGGAGACATGCCGTTCCTCGATGTAACGTTTAAAGTATCGAATGATGAAGTTTACGATGAAATTCCTGGATTTGAGGTAAAGAAGGGGTCTTATAAGAAATCCGGACAAACAGCAGACACTGCTATTCCTTTTTACGGCACTGAAGATCTTAAATTAATTCCTACACATACACAGTTGCTGGGATCCATCTTGCCGGAAGCATTTTTGATATATGAATCAGGAGCAGTATTTTTGAAAAAAGCGGATTACTCAAAAATAGGAGCACAAGTATACGCTCTCTCTAGAAGTGGTAAAAAATATCCAGGAACAATTGATAAGAGTGGAAAATTCACAGTCAATGATATTCCTGCTTCCGATCAAGTATATACAGCTGTTTTCGATGTTCCGGGGCATCTTAAAGTGATGAAGAAATTCATTCCTGGATATGATGCAAATGGAGAGCTACGAGGGCAATTTTTAAGAATTGGTCAGAGAAGTCTTGCAGGCGATGTGAATGGCGACAAAATGGTTGATATCCTCGATATCCAGAGTGTTGTGGATGCATATGGTATGAAGGATGCATCCATCGTGCCGCAAGATATCAATCAAGACGGTGTGGTAGACGAAACGGACATTCGCTTAGTTGAGAAAAACTTCTTAACGAAAGGACCGGATGCACCTGCCGATAAACAGCCAAAAGAAAAAATTGGCAAAAAAGGTCTGGAATACTTCCTGCGCCTGATCGGACTGGAGCCAAAGCAATAGCAAGAAAAGAAGGTGAGGAATGCAGAGCATTCCTCACCTTCTTTTTTATAAAATAAGAAGAGCAGAGTTAAGAAAAGTTGATAAGTCCTCTTTTTTGAAGATATGTACGGAGTACCAGATTTCTTGAACAAAAGGGCACCGACCCTTGCTTTTTATTCAAAAAGGAGTATTTAGCATATATGGAAAAAGAATTCATTAATTTAATATCAGAAAAAATGAAACTTGTCCGAACATGATTTTGTTCAGTTAATTGTTTGTAAAAATGGTGGTACGCCTAAAGAAAAAACAATGGATGGTAAGATATGGTGGAAAGAAATCGAGTATAGAGGGGATTTTCGTTTGCAACAAAATTTGAGTATTAACCATTACCGTATATTGGATCAATATGATTATCGTTGGCATAGTTCTTTTAATAAGGCTCTTTTCGTAAAGATTGTTGTTATTAAAACGAAACTATTTAAGGTTGATTGGAGCGAAAGTGCGAGACTCCTGCGGGAGCAGCGGGACAGGTGAGACCCCACAGGCGTTTACGCCGAGGAGGCTCACCGCCCGCACCAAGGAAAGCGAGCATCTGGAGGGGAAATCAACCACAACTCACTACCTGGTACAAAGTATGTGAAAACAGCTTTTAATAAAGAAGAGAGTTTAAGTCGTTTAAATGAATTACAGTAGGTGGGGACATCGAGATAGACAAAGGTATAGGGATGGGGATATATGAAGATTAAGATTTTATTTACAGTATTGATAATCAGTATAGGGATTAATTTGTTTTTATTTGGAAGATGGTTAATTTTTGAAAAAGCGTATGAACCGTCCGAAAGTGAACAGGCTATTTTAAGAAAAATGGTGCAGAAAACAGTTGAGAGTAAAGAGTTTAAAAAGTTAGCAGAAAAAGAGAATATTATTGCTATTGATGCAAACATGGATAAAAATAAAGGTTGAATGTTCCACTACTATTTTGGAGTATATGTCCGTACTATACAAACCTATCTGTTTGCTTGCAGTAATGAACAATACTCAGAATTGGAAAGCGCAGTAACGACTAATTCCATATATCAAGTAGAACCCCGAATTCCATTTAAAAAATAGAGAAAAGCCAAAAAATAACTGAAATAAAAGAAAGCCTATTTCCTTACATAACAAGGATCCTAGGCTTTCTTTATTATTATAGGTGTTTAATTTACAATTTTGAAGTTAAACTCAATTTTTTTTCCAAACTGGTGTACGTTTTACTTGCTTCCGTCATAGTCTAATTTTTTTACAGCATAGAGTATATTTCTTCTTATGCGAGAAATGATAAATCCGAGAGAAAGGGGGGCGTTTCATATTTTTTTCTCCGGTTTATTTAAAAGGAAACGTTATTCTAAATACCAGCAAACAAACCAAAATGTTTATTCAGAAAAACTTAGTTCGATAGAACATTATCCGCTGTATCCTGATTTATCGATGAATATACAAGTACTTCAGCAGATGTTTCACCATGCTCCGGATCTGGTGATTCGCCACTTCGAATTCGCCGGAAAGGGAACAAAGGCAGCTTTAGTATACGTAGATGGTTTAACAGATAAAAATTCAATAAGCAGAAATGTTCTAAGTGCCATGATGCAATCCTCTTTCGACCCAAAGAAGGGATTGCCTACAACTATAGGGGATGTTGAAGAAGTCCATTCATGGAAATCCGTTGAAAATGCACTTTTTGCAGGTGACAGCGCCTTATTCATCCAAGGGGAAACTAAAGCGTTTCTTTTGGATACAAAAGGATGGCCTCAAAGAGCGATTGAAGATCCGAAGTTAGAAACATCACTGAAAGGTGCCCACCAGGGATTTGTAGAGACCGGAAGTCAGAATGTAGCAATGTTGCGAAGGTATATTCCTAACCGAGAATTGATCATAAAGGAACTTACAGTGGGTGTTCGCGGAAAGTCAAAGGTCTTTATCGTTTATTTGGGAGATGTTGCTAGTAAAGAAGTACTGCAGGAACTTGAAGACAGAATCAAACAAATTCAAATGGACGTGATAATTAATACTGGTGAACTATCTGAACTCATTGAAGATAACCCATATTCCCCGTTTCCTCAGTTTATATTAACCGAGAGGCCGGACGCAACAGCTTCACAAATTCTTCAAGGTCGATTTGCCGTTATCGTCGATCGTTCGCCATCTGTTTTAATTGCTCCGGTAACATTAATGTCTTTTCTTCAGAGTATTGATGATTACAGCACACGCTGGTTAGCTGCATCATTGATACGGTTGTTGCGCTTTTTCGCTTTTATGATCACATTGTTTCTACCTTCAACATATGTAGCCGTTATATCCTATAATTACGAAGTCATTCCTTTAAAGCTTTTTTTATCCATAGCCGAATCACGGGTGGTTGTTCCCTTTCCGCCAATCATAGAAGCACTCTTGATGGAGGTTACCATTGAAATGATGAGAGAAGCAGGCGTTCGTCTTCCGGCTCCAATAGGCCAAACGGTTGGAATTGTGGGAGGAATTGTGATCGGACAGGCAGCTGTTCAGGCAGGTATAGTAAGCAATATTATGGTGATTATCGTTTCTGCAACGGCAATCGGCTCATTTATCATTCCAAATTATGACATGGGGACGGCTATCCGAATGCTGCGATTTCCAATGATGTTATTAGCAGTCATGTTTGGAAGTGTCGGAATCATGATTGGTGGCATGACGTTGATTGCCCATTTAATTAGTCTTGAATCGCTGGGAACTCCGTATGCAAGCCCATTAGCTCCTTTCCGGTTTGCTGATATGAAGGACTCATTTATTCGTTTCCCTTTATGGAAAATGATTACAAGACCAAAAAGTGTAAGGAACATTCAATCCAATCGTCAGGGAAAGCCTAAAAGATAAGGTGAGGAAAATGAAAAAATACACTCATAATGAAATCACCATCCTGCAATATATTTTTTTAATTGTTGGGACCCAAATGGGGGTCGGTTTTTTGTCGCTTCCTAGAGTTGTTGCCGAAAAGGGTGGAACAGACGGCTGGATGGGCCTCATCATTGGTTGGATATTAAGTGTTGCTGCCAGTATTATTATAGTGAAAACGGCTGCGAAGTACCCAAATGACACGTTTTACGATCTTCTTATCCGATTTTTTGGAAAAATACTAGGTAAAGTGGCTATTTTCATTATTCTTGGATACACTTTAAGCTTTTCTTTGATCATATTTATTAACACTTTTCTTTATATAAAAGCATGGTTTCTTCCCAATACACCTGATTACTTAATTGTGTTGTTATTTTCAATCCCGGTATTCTTTATAGTCAGGAATGGTCTCCGTGTTATTGGAAGATATAATGAATTGATTTTCTATATGACGATGTGGCTCCCGGTAGTTCTTTTGCTTCCATTAAAAGATGGAAGTCTCTTGAATTTACTTCCATTGTTTAAAGTTGGTTGGAAGTCAATTTCAGCTACCCTGCCGCCGATCATTTATTCGTTCCTAGGGTTTGAGCTTGTCTTTTTCTTTTATCCTTTCTTAAAGAAAAAGCAATATGCCATTCATGGAATTATTATTGCCAACACCTTATCGATGTTCTTTTATCTCTTTGTAACCATTAGCTGTTTTGTGTTCTTTAGTCCGGATAGCATTACCGATTTTAATCAGCCTGTCCTAAGTATGCTCAAAGTGATTAAATTCCCGTTTATTGAGCGTCTTGACGTGGTTATATTGAATATTTTGATCCTTTTTTCCTCAAGAGCCTGGATCTTGTACATGTACTGTACAGTCTTTAGTTTCAGTCAATTAATGAATAAGCAGGATCATAGTTTATATGTACCCGTTTTGTTAGGTTTACTCGTCGTGGCCACATTTTTTGTTCAACCAACATGGATACAAGTAACAACCTGGCAAAAATGGGCTTCGAATGCCGGGATTGCGGTAGCATATGTGTTTCCCGTTTTTTTATGGATTTACAGTTGGGGATATGAGAAATTTTCACGGAGGAGATTTTCATGAGCCGAAAAATAGGATTGTGTCTTTTAATCCTTGTAATGATACTCTCTGGATGTATGGATGCTACACCAATAGAGGAAGTTAGCGTCTCACTTATTTTAGGCCTCGATTTAGATGAAGAGGATAATTTATTAGTGTATATGTCAAGCCCGATAYTTAGTAAAGAGGCAAAAGATAAGGAAGAAGTGTATGAAGTTAAATCATATACCCTCCGACATTCAAGAGAAAAATTTGATGCGAGGGTAATAGGATTAACATCAGGAAGTAAAACGCAATTGTTTTTGGTGGGAAAACGACTGCTTAAAAAGAAGGATTGGTTTGACTATCTCGATCCTTTCTTCAGAGATTCTAAAAATACAGTAACCGCAGGTGTTGTCGCTGTAGATGGATCTGTTGCAGATGTTATTTTCAATAAACCAACAGATAAACCGCGGCTATCTCTATATTTAACAAGTTTAATTGATTCTGCCTCCAAGAGAAATATTGTGAAAAACACGTCCCTCCAGGATTTCCACAGACAAATGAAGGACAAAGGGAGAACGGCGTGGATCACCCAAATCAAAAAGAAAAAAAGAATCGAGCTAACAGGCTCCGCATTGCTAGCTCAGTCCGGCCAATATAAAATAACAATAACACCTGATGAAAATCAATTATTAAATATTTTAGATGGTAATCAAAAAGGTGATTATTCCATAACTATTCCTGTTTCTATGGAATCCGCCAATAAAGGCAAACCATACATCAGCTTCGCCATTTCAGATTTGAAAGTAAAGAAGAAAGTAAAGTTCAATGGACGCTTTGTATTTGATATAAATGTAGATTTACAAATCTCGATTTCCGAACAACTCTTTCCATTCGATGTCCAAAAAGATTATGCAAAGCTTGAAAAAATCATTACAAATGAGCTTGAGAATGAAACCAATCAATTAATTCAAAAAATACAAAAGGCTCAAATTGACCCTTTAGGGCTTGGTCTGTATGCAAGAGCTTACACTTATCAAGAGTGGAAAAAAGTACAAGAAGACTGGGGGAACACTCTGGCAAAATCAAAAATAAACATACATGTAAAAACAAAAATTAAGGGCATAGGATCAACGAATCATCAATAGGACAAAAGCTTTCATAATGGGGATGCTGAGAACCGATACCGGTTTCTCCCTTTTAGGGATTAAATTTGCAAGCTTTTTTTGACAAAGGCCATGCTTGATTTAGAATGAGGTAGCATAAGACTGTAATAAGCATTATTGATTGCACCTAAAGGGCGAAAGGGTGAAGAGGCTTACAAACGATTTCTTGTTTCGGAGGCTACAAAAACTTGCTTAATGAAGAAGATTATTTATATATATAAAGATCAAAGAAGCTTAGGCTCTTTGATTTTTATTAATGTTTAAGGCTCTTTTCGTAAAGATTTTTGTTTTTAAAACGAAACTATTTAAGATTGATTGGAGCGGGACAGTTGAGACCCCACGCGTTTACGCCGAGGAGGCTCACCGCCCGCACCAAGGAAAGCGAGCATCTGGAGGGGAAATCAACCACAACTCACTACCTGGTAAATAGCAACAAAGTATGTGAAAACAGCCATGTTTAAATACTTCATCGTAATACCAGACCCTTTAATTTGTCCTCGGCTTTGTCCTCGTGTAATTTCAAAGTTATTAAAGATTATTGGTGATGAATTTTTAGAAAGTGTTTATATGATAAGATTTTTTAGCCCTGTTTTCTTCGATTATGATGTAAACATCGCCTAGAACCTTTGGTATGACTGGATTTTGGATTAAGATGAGAGTGGAATGCTAACATTTTGCTAACTTTCAGTTTCTGAAAACTTACTTTCACTATTTAGAAAAGACCTTTCATAAGTTCACTGAACTTATGAAAGGTCTTTTCGTCAATATTTTTTGTCATATATGCGTAGATGTTCATTGTTGTATTTACGTCTGAATGTCCTAATCTCCCTTATATCTAATTTTATACCTGCACCAGCTTCAATGAGAGTCTAAAACTGTGTGGAGTGATGTGCTTTTTCAATCTTCATATGCTTCACTTGTTCGATTGTAATAAGTTTTTGTGATTCTTAGTTTTTTATGAAGTCAAGGGTTGACCACTTTAGAGCAAGAATTTCTTCCAAACGAACTCCCGTATACGCTAACTTGCAAAGGTAAGATAGTCAAAAGAAAGTCCATGTTCTTTAGCAATACATAAGAATGCCTTCAATTCACTTACTTTCAAAAATTGATCGTTGAGTTCTTCTTCTTCAATGTATTTTATAGTTATTTGTTTTTTAGGCATAACAAAACCTTCTATTGGGTTTGCAAGTAGAAAAACTTGGCGGATAGCGTGTTTAAAAATCATATTTACAGTAGTATGAATGCTGTCAAGGTAGTTATTGCTAAACTTCTTGGACAATTCATTGAAATGGGACTGATACATATGCCTTGTTATCTTTCGCAAAGGGAGATGACCCCATTTAGATATAAGGTGCTTTATAGCAATGCTACGAGCTCTTACACTGCTTACTTTTACTTAAATATCATAATATTCAATCCATTTCAACGCAAAATTTTCAAAAGTGATATTCATTTCCTTCAATTCGGTTTCGTATTTCTAGATTGGTATAGAGAAACGCCTAAAATAAATCTGATACCATCGCAACTCGGTTAAAGATAATTTTAGTTTTTGTTTTTATAAGACGTTGTAAAATCTGGGAAAATACTTTGATATTGCATCTAAAAGAATCCTCCGTCAAATAAAGAGATTTAAACTTTGGGTCATGGGGATGAAGTTTAGGCACATTGTCACTTGTTGGAGGAGTTTTATCCTTATTAATGCACAATTTTAATATTACTGTAGCAAAATAAAGAGAACACCCTTTAAATTAACTCTTGGCACGCTTAGTTTGATGGGAATGTGGTAGGACCCTAGATTTGCTTTTACTTTACCCTATTTTCGTACTGTTGTTGAGGATTTTTTCTGGATGATTATGAAAATAAAAGCTGATGAATTTGACGAATAAAAAGTGGTTTTACAAAACCTTAATATTTGAATAATGTGGGATTAATATTGTCGAACTATGATGAAACCGTAATAAAAAGTAATAAACATTAAAAATTCCACACTAAATGGAGGCCCTTTTTATGAATTACACATTCAAGAAGAACTGTTATAAGTCTATTCAAGCTGTGATGTTAGGAGTGAGTGTACTAGGATTATCTGCTTGTGGAGCTCCTGAAGAGCAGGCTGCTCCAGTTGTTAAAGATCCAAACTCACTAACCCTGAAAGATATTGAAACAAAGGCAAAAGAAGAGGGGACAATTAATAGTGTCGGTATGCCTGATTCATGGGCTAACTGGGGAGAAACGTGGAATGATGTGATGAAAAAATATACGTTGGAACACAGCGATACAGATTTATCCAGTGCCGAAGAGATTGCCAAAATGGAATCTGAAGGAGAGAATGCAACAGCTGATATCGGCGATGTAGGGATTTCCTTTGGGCCAATCGCGGAAAAAAAAGAATTAACGATGCCATATAAAACTTCCTATTGGGACGAGGTACCTGACTGGGCAAAAGATGACAATGGAGATTGGGTTGTTGGCTACCAAGGAACGATTGCATTCCTTACTAATAAAGAATTAGTAGATAACCCGCCAAAATCATGGGATGACATATTAAAAGGAGATTATAAAGTAACAGTTGGAGATGTTCAGCGTGGTACACAGAACCAAATGGCCGTTCTTGCTGCCGCTAAGGCTTACGGTGGTGATGAAACAAATATCCAACCAGGAATTGACTATTTTGCTAAGCTTGCCAAGCAAGGCCGCCTTAGCTTAACTGATGCCAAGCCGGCTAACATCGAAAAAGGGGAAGTGGAAGTTGCCCTTGTTTGGGATTTCAATGCTCTAGGTTACGCTGACCAAATTAACCGCGATCAATTTGATGTAGCCATTCCAAGTGAAGGTTCAGTCGTAAGCGGCTACGCAACTATTATTAACAAAAATGCAAAGCATCCGCATGCGGCGATGGCAACTAGAGAATATATCTTAAGCGATGAAGGACAAATAAACTTAGCTAAAGGATTTGCCCGTCCAATTCGCGATGTAGAACTACCGAAAGAAGTAGCTGAAAAAATGGTTCCAGAAGAACAGTACAAAAATGCAAAACCTATTGAAGATTACAAAGCTTGGGAAGAAACAGCAAAGAAATTACCACAGCTTTGGCAAGAAGAGGTGTTAGTCCATGTCAAATAAAGTAATAGCAATTATTGTTGATGGTATGAGATATGATAAAGCATGTGAGGCTCTTGGATTTATTCAACATCTAGTTGAAACAAATCAGGCAGCACTTTACAAAGTAAAGTCGGAGCTCCCAAGTCTTTCCCGTCCATTATATGAAGTGTTACTAACGGGTACACCGGCATCAGTGAACGGAATTACGTTCGCTTATCTACTGAGAAAAGTATCTTTCATCTTACGAAAGAAAACGGCTTAAGAAACGGAACGGTATCTTATTACTGGGTAAGCGAACTTTATAATCGCGCGCCATTCCATTTTATTGAAGATCGTGAGCAAGAGGATGAGTCTAAGCCAATTCAATATGGAAAATTTTATTGGGATGATGACTATCCAGACAGCCATGTGTTAATGGATGCAGAAGCTTTGCGCAGAAAGTATGACCCACACTTTTTATATATTCATCCGCTCGGTGTAGATGTAAAAGGAGAAATTTTCGGTTCGGAATCGAAAGAATATCGTGAACAAATCTTAAAAATGGGAAGCTTGTTGGCACAACTTTTGCCAATTTGGATCAAAGAAGGTTACCACATTTTAATTACATCTGATCATGGCATGAGTGAATATGGCAACCATGGCGGCATAACTGATGGTGAGCGTGATGTACCACTCTTTATCATGAGTCCAAAAGTTGAACCTGGTGTTTACAGTGAAGTAGTTCCGCAATTAGCTTTTGCACCGCTCGTTTGTGAACTTTTAAATATTGAGCCGTCCAATAAAATGATTTCATATCAATTTCCAGGTCTGAAAGGAAAAAATACCCTTTAAAAAAGATACACTATTCAACATTAAAATGAAGAATGAAGGTTGACGGGAATTGGTTTAACGAACGTACTGTTAAATCAATTCCCGAATTTTCCTAAATTGTTAGAGAACAAAGAGGAGCGAGAAGTCTTGCGAAAAATAAAAAAACAAAAAATTTACTTATTAGCTCTTTTATTGCCCTTTATTATGTTTGTGATTGGATTTGAAATAGGACCATTAGTGGCAATGATAAAAGACAGTTTTTATGCAGACGATGGAATTCAAGTTACGATTGATCAATATATCACCATATTTAAAAGTAAGTTTTACTTACAAGGTATTCAAAATAGCATTGTCATTTCCTTGTTTTCTGCCGTAACTTCTGTGTTTATAGCAGTCATTGCAGCCTATTCGTTTACAAAGTTCTCACAAAAAATACAAAATCGCCTGCTGATGATTGCCAATATGACGTCGAACTTTGAGGGTATTCCCCTTTCATTTTCATTTATTATTTTACTTGGAAACAATGGGTTGTTTACGTTGCTTTTTTCAAAGATTGGTGGGGATGTGTTTGCGGATTTTAATTTATATTCATGGACAGGCCTCATTCTTGTTTATATATATTTTCAAATTCCGCTTGCTATTATGCTCATCTACCCGTCTTATCAAGGAATTAAGAAACAATGGAAAGAAGCTTCTTCATTATTAGGAGGATCAACATTATCATTTTGGCTTCACATTGGGATTCCAGTTCTTTTACCTAGTATTGTAGGTACATTCAGCATTTTGTTTGCTAATTCGATGGGAGCTTACGCTACTGCCTATGCATTAGTAGGCAGCAACTATAACTTATTGTCATTGCAAATTGCCTCTCTAGTTGCAAGTGACGTTGCATTAAAGCCGCAGCTAGGCAGTGCGATGGGAGTTCTTCTAGCAGCGACAATGATAGGGGCGATGTGGTTCAATGAACGAATGATGCGCCGCATTAGGAGGGATTTACGATGAAATCTTCATTGACTTTTCATAAAGTGATTGTAGGGTTACTAGTTATATATTTATTAATTCCGCTTGTAGGAACCTTTTTATTCTCGGTTGCCGGTAAATGGGATCATACCATTTTACCTGAGAGTTATACAATGGATTGGTATATTGAATTATTTCAAGATGAACGGTTTTATGATGCTTTTCGACGAACGCTGTTTTTAATTGTCATGTCTGTAGGTCTTAGTGTTGTTATTATGCTTCCGACTATCTTTATCATCACGGTATATTTCAGTAAATGGGAAGGGTTACTTCAAGCAGCAGCTATGCTTCCTTATGGAATTCCTCCCATTGTTGGAGCTGTCGGATTAATCAAGGTATATTCAGATGGACCGATTCAAATTGCCGGAACACCTTGGATTTTAATCGGTGCCTATTTCATAACGATTCTGCCATTTATGTATCAAGGTATTCGTAGCAGTCTTCGTACGATTAATGCTGTGCAGCTTGTTGATGCAGCTGAATTACTGGGTGCTACCAAATTCCAGTCGTTTCGCACAGTGGTGTTTCCAAATATTATATCTGGTATTTTAGTGTCTACCTTATTATCAGTCGCTCTTTTATTTAGTGAGTTTGCTTTTGCCAATTTGCTTGTCGGGGGCCGATTTGAAACCATTCAAATTTATCTTGCCGACAAACTAAACAGCAGTGGTCACTTAACAAGTGCAATTGTTATTACTTATTATTCAATGATTTTACTTTTAACGGGGATTGTATTAAAACTTACGTTTAGAAACGAAAAAAATCCTGTCGTGTCAAATAAGAAGCGAATTCTTTCATTTTTTAAAAAACAACACTGTAATAAAAATACTGCTATAGAAGGTGAAAAGTAATGAGCTATGTAACCATCGATCAAGTGACTAAGGGGTATGAAAATCAAGTCGTTCTAAATGACATTTCTTTAACATTAAAAAAAGGAGAATTTGCTACACTTCTTGGGCAAAGCGGATGCGGGAAAAGTACATTATTACGTTCCATTGCGGGACTTGAAGGTGTTGATGTAGGAAGAATCTTAATTGATGGAAAAGATATTACTAATTTATCACCGCGTCAGCGTGAAGTCGGTATGGTATTTCAGTCTTATGCGCTTTTCCCAAATATGAGCGTTTTTGACAATATCGCGTACGGCCTTAAAATGAAGAAGGTAAAAAATATTAAATCAAAAGTGAAAAATATGATTGATATGGTTGATTTAATAGGAAAAGAAGAGTCGTATCCTCATCAATTATCTGGTGGACAACAACAGAGGGTTGCTCTTGCCCGTGCGCTTGTCATGGAGCCGAAAGTACTGCTTTTGGATGAGCCGTTAAGCGCATTGGATGCTAAAATTAGAAAAAGTTTGCAAAAAGAATTAAAGAGAATACAGAAAGAATTAGATATTACAACTATTTTTGTTACGCATGATCAGGAAGAAGCAATGACGATGTCTGACCGAATTTTTGTCATGAATGAAGGAAAAGTTGTACAATCCGGTTCTCCATCAGAAATTTATACTTCTCCAGCCAATACATTTGTTGCAAAATTCATCGGAAATTATAATGTTTGTAATATGGAAGTTTTCCATAAACTTGTTCGCAGCACAGAATTAAAAGGGAAGGAAGTCGCGATTCGTCCTGAAGTTTTACAATTAGTTTCTGCTGGTGAGGATAGCTTGGATTTACAAGAGAACTGGGGAATTAAAGGGTTTATTAAAGATGTTTCCATGACAGGGAATGTTTTAAGATATGAAGTAGAAACAGATGAGTCCGCTTTCCTTGTAGACTATCTTCACCACCGAGGAAAAATGTTTGAACAAGGAGCACGCGTTAATATTGTTGTACCGAAGAAAGAATGCATTATTTTATAAATTATTAATGATTGTGGGGGAAGGAATATGTCTGTTTTGCCAGAAGAAAGAAAGAATGAAATTTTAAAAGAACTTAACAAAATGGGAAAAGTTAGAGTAATGGAATTAGTTGATCAATTTAATGTTTCAGAGGAAACGATTCGACGCGATTTGATGATATTAGAGGAAAAAGGGCTTTTAAAGAGGGTTTACGGTGGAGCGATTAAAACAGTCTTTGAATTTGAGGAGCCTCCATTTAAACAGCGTACAACGGTGAATCAAGAAGCGAAAATTAAGGTTGGGAAAAAAGCAGTAGAACTCATTTCTAACGGTGATGTGATTGCCATTGATGTAGGGACAACCATGCTTGAATTTGCTCAGTGTATCGAAAATAAAATAGACATTACGATTTTAACCAATTCTCTTCCTGTGTCGTCTATGTTAACCGAATTGCTCAATGAAAATAAGTTTACAGGACAAATTCTATTACTAGGCGGACAAATTGATCCAAAGCATCAATCTATAAGCGGCGGTCTCACTGAACAAATGTTAAATCAATTTAACATTGATAAAGCGTTCATTTCAGCTGGTGGTGTTTCCATTCAAAATGGGGTTAGTAATTATCATTTACATGAAACATTAGTTTCACGCAAGATGGTCGAGGTATCAAAGCAAGTTATATTGCTAACGGATTACTCTAAAATTGGTGTCGACACATTTAGTAAAGTTTGTCCTCTAGAAAAAGTCGATGTGATTGTCTGTGAGCAACCATTTCCAGAGGAATGGAGAAATCATTCAAAATTAGAAGAGATCAATTGGATTCAAGCATAGTCAATCCATAAAAGGACATATCGAGATGGATGAGGGAGTTCTCTCTCTTTTTTGATTGGCTTTTTAATGAGAGCAGATATAAAAGCTAGAAAGAGAATTTAATAGATTGAATGAGAAAAGGAGCTATATAGCATGAGTTTCATTGCGATAGATTTAGACGGAACATTATTAAACGACCAGAATGAAATTAGTGATGAAAATATAAAGGCGATTCAATATGCCCAAGATAGAGGCTTTGAAGAGAGGCTTTGAAGT
>NZ_JBFUHM010000032.1:0-57805 GCF_056402395.1 Peribacillus sp. P4_B1 | reverse complement strand
CATATAAGGAATTTGATGGAAGCATGCATTTCAGTGCCAAAGATTTACGGAAAAACCCCCTTGGGATAAAGAATCGCTTAAGCGAGGATATTTATAAGCATCCCGCATTGGTTCCTGCCATGCCTTGGATTGATGATCATGCCCCAAAGGCACCAAAGGTGAGCAAGGCAACACAAGCTGGAGATGGAATACAATTTGAAATTCACGATCACAAGCAATCAGATGCATCCTATTATGCCATTTATCGTTTTGATGGGAAGAAAAAAGGAAATATAGATGACTCAACGAACTTACTTGCCACAGTGCATAAAGAAAATAAACGTCAATTGTTTAATGACCCCAGTGTAGAAAAAGGAAAGACTTACACATATGTTGTGACTGCCTTAGACCGAACCCACAATGAAAGTAAACAAACTAAACAGATTAATATAAACGTAAAATAATCTTCAATAAATAGCTTTACGGTTCAAGTGGCGCATGTCAGTGAACAATGGACGTAAGATATATATTAAACAATATGTTAGAAATGGTCTTATCTTAGTATCATATACTGTTCATGCTAAATCAGGATTATAAAAGAATCGAAGTAGGTGGAATGATGATGTACATAGTTGGATTAATGTCCGGAACATCATTGGATGGAATTGATGCCGCACTTGTTCGGGTGGATAATAGTGGACTCGAGACTGAACTGGAAGTGATTGAGTTCATGACATGCCCTTTTCCAAAAGATATTGAAAAAGAAATTATGCAGTCTTTATCTGCGGACACATCCAATGTGCAGTTAATATGCAGTTTGAATTTTAAATTAGGAAAATTATTTGCCAATGCGGTGAAGGAAGTTTGTCATAAAGCTAGATTTCCAATTGATAAACTGGATCTTATAGGATCCCATGGCCAAACGATTTACCACCAGCCTTTAAAAGAACAAAATTATATACCCTCCACTTTGCAAATTGGGGAAGCCGCAGTAATTGCTCACGATACAAACACACTTGTAATCTCTAATTTTCGTACGATGGACATGGCAGCTGGTGGACAAGGAGCTCCTCTTGTTCCTTTTACCGAATACATTCTATATAGAAGTGAAGGGAAGGGAAGATTATTTCAAAACATAGGGGGCATTGGAAATGTAACCGTCTTACCGAAGCAAGCTTCGCTTAATGACATGTATGCTTTTGATACAGGGCCTGGGAATATGATCATTGATGAAGTATGCCGCCAATTGTTCAATATAAACTATGATGAAGCTGGTAACATAGCTAAACAAGGAAAAATTAATGACGAACTTTTATCTTATTGTATCAGTCATCCTTATATTATGACCCCTCCGCCAAAATCAACTGGCAGGGAATTGTTTGGCAAGCAATATGTAGTAAAACTATTAAAGATGTTTGAATCACTTCCTAGTCAAGATATTTTAGCAACTGTAACGATGTTTACAGCAAAGTCCATTGTGGAGAACTATCGAAATTTCATCTTTCCAAAGACCAATATTGAAGAAGTGATTATTGGCGGCGGTGGCAGCTACAACAAAACGTTATTAAATATGATTCAATCACTGCTTGGAAATTCCATACAAGTCTTGACTCAAGAAGATTTGGGATACTCTTCCGAAGCGAAAGAAGCGGTGGCCTTTGCATTGCTTGCAAATGAGACCTTCCATGGTAATACAAGTAACGTTCCCAAGGCTACCGGAGCTGACTCCAATGTCATCCTTGGAAACATGACCTTCCCTCCTTTACATCGGATTAGCAAATAAACATAAGATAAATTAGGTTTAATAAAAGCCTCCCTTCCCCCTTGGATTTCTTAGGGGGTTTTTTCATTTGATCCGTCATAAATTCACTATTATGGCAATCACCCAGTATGATAGCGATGCCCCCCGTACATAACGTTAAATGGACCACCCACTTGGTTTATTTATTCTAAAGCAGCTATTTGAAAAAAATAACGTCACGATTGGATTTTCCATTGAAGGTATGTATGCTTTTTAACCATTGGAAAAGAGCAGAAGGCACATCAATATTTGATGTGCCTTCTGCTCTTTTTGAATACCTGAAAATCATGGTGGACTATTCCATTCTATTTATTTACTTGCCTAGCAGCATGGAGACATACTTCACTTCTAAATATTCATCCATGCCGTAGTGTCCCCCTTCCCTGCCTATACCACTTTCCTTCATGCCTCCAAATGGTGCTTGGGCAGTGGATGGGGCACTGTCATTAATACCGACGATTCCATATTCAAGACTATCCGAATAGGCAACTGCCTTATTTAATGACTCTGTATACACATAAGCTGCCAGGCCAAAATTCGTGTTATTGGCCCGATCGATCGCCTCTTGATCGGTTTTGAATGTACTGACCGGTGCAATTGGCCCAAACGTTTCTTCCTGCATGCACAGCATATCATCCGTTACATTGGAAAGTATGGCTGGTGCGATAAAATAGCCTTGTTTTTCATCGACTTTTGAAGTTTTATGGATGATGGCCCCTTTACTTGCAGCATCCTCTAATTGATGTTGGACTTTTTCAACTGCGGCTCCATCTATCAATGGACCAAGGTCGGTCCCTTCCATACCATTTCCAACCTTCAAAGTTAAAACGGCTTCTTTAAAAGCTTGTAAAAACGGCTGTTCAATTGTCTCATGGACGAATATTCGGTTCGCACAAATACATGTTTGTCCCGCATTCCTGAATTTCGATTGAATCAAACCGTTTACTGCTTCTTCGATATTCGCATCTTCAGCAATGATGAACGGAGCCAATCCACCGAGTTCAAGCGAGACTTTCTTTACTGTTTCTGCCGCCTTTTTCATTAAATGTTTCCCTACAGGAGTGGAGCCAGTAAATGTGATCTTTTTAACACGTGAATCATTCATCCAGACGTCTGACACATCTCCCGGTTTTTGTGTTGTCACAATATTTATCACACCGGCCGGAATGCCTGCTTCCTGGGCACTTTCAACTAATAGCAAAGCGGTCAAAGGCGTTTGTTCCGCTGGTTTGATGACCACTGTACACCCTGCAGCAAGGGCTGGCGCCACTTTCCTCGTGATCATGGCAGCAGGAAAGTTCCACGGGGTAATGGCAGCGACGACACCGACTGCCTGCTTTTGCACTAAAATACGTTTTGAAGCAACAGAGGCTGGAATGATCTCCCCATAGTTACGCTTTGCCTCTTCAGCAAACCATTTCACGAAACTTGAAGCATATTTCATTTCACCTTTTGCTTCGGCCAATGGCTTTCCTTGTTCCAGTGTCATGATCGTTGCGATTTCATCCAGCCTGTTCTCAATGATCGTGTACCACTTCTCAAGTAATTCCGCCCTATGGTAAGCACTGGTTTTCGACCAAGTCAGAAAAGCAGCTTGAGCTGCATCCACAGCAGCCCTTGCCTCTTTTTCGTTAGCGTCCGGAACATAACCCACAGGCTCCAATGTTGCTGGATTTTCCACTACAAAATGACGCTCTGTATGAACAGGTTCTCCATTTATATAAATTGGCCATTTTTCCACTACTTTTTTCATCCTGCTTTAATCTCCTCTTCTTCTACATGATCTGTAAAAGTCTTATCATTCTCGCCTTTGAAAAAGTCCTTGCCATATAGAAGGACACATAATAGAATTCCCGCTGCAAACGCCATTCCAGCACCTTTTATAACAAGGATGGCAGCGACGACCCCTGCAATTCCCAGGTCGCGTTGGCTCTTGGCCTGCATCACACCGACCCGTACGCTAACATACCCTTGAACCAAAAGCGTTAGGGCCAAGGCCACACCGAGAATCGGTTCAACCAAGCTGACTACCGGCAATAAGAATAACCCTGTATTCGTACCCCAACGGAACGAGCCAGCACCGCCGAAGAAAGAATTCATCGCTTTCTTGCCATTTTTGAACCGTTCCACAACCACGACCTGCATGGCTGCCCACAACGGACCGCACATTGTTATATCAGGTCCGATAAAACTCATGATCACATTTCGGCCGCCAAAAATTAAATGAGCTCTGTTTGGATTATAGTCCACTTTTTCATCCTCCCTGACCTCATCGGATTCAGAAAGCAACGCTTTTGTTTTCAGCACATCCCCGAATACAACTAAATAAGTGGCAAAAACAGCTGGAATCGCACTTAAAAAGAAGGTCAAGGCAGGGAAACCTAAACCGAACACAGTATAGTCCGACCAAAGCGTAGCAAAGTCCGGACTGCTGAAACCCCATTGAATATCAGGCCATTTTGCTTCACCAAAAATAGGGGCTACAAAAACAGCAAGCAAGATTGCTGGCAATATCCCTAAATTGCCTATGAATACCCAAATTTTATTTCGCATTTTTAATTTCCCGAAATTTTTTGAAAATAGTAAGTAAAAGGCAAATCCGATGCAAATGCTTATTGTATAAGGAAATAAATCGAACTTTCCACCCACTTCGAAAATGGATACGACAGCACCAATTCCTGCCCCTAAAATGATGCCCGATTTAATTGCATTCGGCACTAATCGTACGACCTTACTCGCAAGTCCGGTCATTCCAAGCACTATTGATAAAATACCTAATGTTAATTGAAATGCAACGAGTGCATAGACTCGATCAGGTCCTTCCGGAAATTGCCCGACGAACAATACAAGCAGTGGAACTGCAGGTGTAATCCAACCTGGTATTACTGGGTCCCCGAGTAAATGATGTGCTAAATACAATAACCCATTCAAGACAACGACGGCTAGGGCTACATCAAAAGGCATCCCCAGATGGTCTGCAAGCAGCGTTATCGCTCCAAGGTCAACTGCACACATCAATAACCCTTGAACATAGTCAGGCCACTCAAAACGATAATGGACAAATGGAAGTCTAATCTTAAAAGGTCCCGCAGGTATATACGATGTTTCATCTCCGTAGCGACGGTTTTTCCATTTCATATTGTTTCCTCCACTTAAAAGCCATAGGCTGAACGGTAAATTTTTTCGATATCCCGAACGTTTAATGCACGGGGATTATTGCGAAGTAAACGGACTTGTTTGATGGCCTCAGCAGCCATTTCACTTAAAGCCGATTCAGGAATGTCAAATTCTCTTAGTGACTCAGGTATACCTACGTAACGGCATATTCTGGTCATCGCTTCTATAGCTTTATCCGCTGCCTCATCGTCATTTAAATGATTGACTTTCTCTCCAAGTGCTTCAGCAATGTCTCGGAACCTTTCCAAACATGCAATTTTATTCCACTTCATGACAAATGGCAGTAATAATGAATTGCTGACTCCATGCGATAGATGGAAGCGGCCTCCAAGAGGATAAGCTAAGGCATGGACAGCTCCAACACCTGCATTTCCAAAAGCTAACCCTGCCATTAGGCTTCCCGTGATCATGGCTTCACGTGCATCCAGATTATCTGGTGCAGCATAAGCCTTTGGTAAATTTTTTGCGATTAACTTCATGGCACCAATTGCCAAAGCATCTGTAACGGGCGAAGCAAATTTGGAAATATAAGCCTCCACCGCATGGACAAGTGCATCCACTCCGCTCGCAGCCGTCACACTTGGCGGGCAAGTCAGCGTCATGACAGGCGATACGATCGCTACATCCGGTAAAAGATATGAACTAACAATTCCCTTCTTCACCTGTTCTTTTTTGTCCGATAAAATCGAAATATTCGTCACTTCAGACCCGGTTCCGGCCGTCGTCGGTATGGCTATTAAAGGCAGACCCGGAACTTCAATCAAATTCGTACCGAAATATGTCTCGATGCTACCCGAATTTGTAGCCATGACGGAAGAGGCTTTCGCAATATCCATCGCACTACCCCCGCCTACCGCAATCAGTCCATCATGATTTCCCTCCCTGATAGACCGTACACATAGCTCAACGATTTCAATTTCCGGTTCAGGATTCACATCCGAGAAAATACCGTATGCTGATGAAAGTAGATCCTCAACCTTTTGCACTACCCCGGCATCCAGTAAAATTTTATCTGTAACTATCAACGGATTCTTCATCCCTAATCGCTTGACCTCATCAGTCAGCTGCTGTAAAGAATCTGATCCTGTCACCAATTTGTTAGCCATTGAAAAAATAGAAATATTCATGGTCATCTCCCCTTTCATGTATTTACTAATGCAGGAATCATGCCAAAGTGAAAACGCTTAATATAAAAGGGGGGGTAGCCTTTTTTTCGTGGATAACAATAGAAATCAGAGTAGAAATCAAATCAAAAAAACTAATTCGATTCGTTTTCTAATCGAATGTGAAATTTTTTCATTTTTTGCACTAAAGCGCTTTGACTGATATCCAATGAGATGGCCGCAGCCCTTGTAGTCCCATATTTTTTCATCGCATTCAGGATCAGGGATCGCTCCAGCTCGGAAACGGCATCCTTCAATGAATGTTTTGTAGGTTTTTTTGATATGACCGGCTGGATGAAAGATGGTAAATTAGGCAAATCAATCGTATCGTCATAAGTCGTGACGACCAGTCGCTCTGCAAGGCTCGCGAGCTCACGTATATTACCAGGCCACGAATAGTTCGTCAGCCATTCATAGCATTCCGGTGTCATCTTTTTCTTTTCATTATATTTTTCATTGAATTTTTTCAAATACATTTCCAAAAGTGGGATCGTTTCTTCCTTTCGCTGGCGTAAGGGCGGGACTTCAAATGATACGATATTAAGCCGGTAATATAGATCTTCGCGGAAAGATCCTTCTTGAACGAGCGAGGCAAGATCCCGATGGGTGGCTGTAATTAACCTGACATCCACCTCTTTCATTTCGGTAGAACCTACTCTCATGAACTTGTTTTCTTCTACCACTTTCAAAAGTTTCACCTGTAACTCTAAAGGTAAATCCCCAATTTCGTCCAAAAATAACGTGCCACCATTCACTTTCTCGAAAATCCCCATTTTCCCATTCTTAAGGGATCCGGTAAATGCCCCTGGTTCATATCCAAAAAGTTCAGATTCCACCAAGCTCGCAGGGATCGCCCCGCAATTTAATTCAAGGAAAATCTTTTCCTTCCTGGAGCTTTTGGCATGTATGTACTTGGCGATTAAACTCTTCCCTACTCCCGTTTCCCCCTGTAACAAGATCTTCGCATCCGTTTTAGCTACTTTATCTGCCAGTTTAAATAAGGGAGTTGTTGAAGGCCCAATGATTATTTCTTGTAAATTGACCTGTTCCGAGCCAGGCAATAATTGAGAAATAGGTTGGAAAGATAGCTTTTGACTGTCAATCGTGTGCTTCATCCGGATTAATTCAGTTATATCCCTTACACTATTTATGACAAATATGACTTCGTTCTGTGGCGATAGAATAGGTGTGGCCGAAACGATAATCTTTCTTCCATTTCGGATTCTTTGCGTCAAAGTAACTTGATTCTTCGTCAGGATAGAGTCCAATGAAGCGGATACGGATATCATACCCTGCTCAATTAAATAACTCATCGGTTTTCCGATAATTTCCTCTTCTCTTATTCCGGTAATACGCTGGTAAGCTTGATTGATAAATAATGTCGTTCCAGCACCATCCGTGATATATACGCCATCATACAGGGCATTAAATACAACCCTGCATAAATCACTCTCAAAGAATGCTTGAAATTGTTCATATGGTATGGAGTAATTGCGTAAATTTTGCAGTGGTGCATTCACAGTAATGAAATGGGAAATGGGCTTCGTCAAATCACTCTGTTGCACTGCCGCAGATAACGCCTCTATTGTCAAAAATCCGATGAAAACTTCTGAATCATCCAAAACTTCCACTTCTGTGCTTCCTATGGGAAAACATGATATTGCTTCCTCCACTGTCATATCCGAATAAAACTTAGTCATCAATATCCACTCCTAACTGATCCCTTTATGATACTATGTATAAATGCTAAACCGATAAAACAAATCAATCCATATATGCTATTTCTGATTAAAGCGATAAATATGCACCGGAATGACACTTTAATCATACCAATGGTGTTTTTTATGCTCAAATCCATTTTCCATCGCCAAAGGAAAAATCCCCCTTTTGTTGTACGAAAAAGCCAGTTCCTTTGGATGCTCAACTCTCCATTATTTGATAGAAACCATATCTAAGGAGTTGAAGATGTTAATATGTATTCCGCCCCTCTTTCCACATATGGCTTTTTTACAATTAGTCCGTTGATTTCCGCTCCAGGCGCCCGCTTTCCGCGGGCGGTCCGGGAGCCTCCTCGTCACTTTTGCGCCTGTAGGGTCTCCCTTGGACGCGCTTTTCTAAGCAGGAGTCTCGCACACCCACTCCAATCAACTTTGTTTTAACATTTAGACAAAACTATTTAGACTATAATCTTTTTAAAATAGAAGGATTAAGACCTGAGATGATGAGGATGCTTTTTTAACATATTTCTATTCAGCGAGACCAACTAATGCAAGCGAACCATTTGGTTCGTAATATTTAGGCTGCCATTGATTAACCTAAAGGGGATCGGATTTTTTATTTCCGCACCTTTTTGTTACAAACCAAAAACCTAATCCGTATTTGGATTAGGTTTTTGGTTTGATTAAAGAAAGTAAGTTGCTTCATATCCAATTATGCTTAATTTGGGAACCAGCCTACAGGTTTTACATCGAGATTAATGTTGATTTGTTTAATTTCCTGGTATTCATCCAAGCCGTATTTTCCTAAACTGCGTCCGATCCCGCTCTGTTTGTAACCGCCCCATGGCGCCTCGACATATGTTGGATGATAATCATTTACCCAAGTGATGCCTGCCCGTACTTTCTTGATCACGCGCAATCCTTTTGCGCCATTGTTAGTGAAGACGCCGCCTGCAAGGCCGTAGTCAGTATCATTTGCAAGTTTAATAGCTTCTTCTTCATCTTTAAACTTTTGGATGACAACGACTGGACCGAAGATTTCCTCTTGTACGATGCGCATGTCAGGTGTTACATCGGTGAAGACAGTCGGTGAAATGAAGTATCCTTTGTCAAGGCCTTCATCAACAAGACGGTAACCGCCTGCTGCTAGTGTCGCACCTTCCTGTTTGCCAATTTCAATATAGTTCAAAATGCTATTCATCTGCGCTTCACTGACAATTGCCCCCATGTTGCTGTCTTCTGCAAGGCCAGGTCCTACTTTGATTTTATTTGCGCGTTCCACATACTGTTTTACATATTCATCATAAATACTTTCTTCAACTAGAATGCGGCTACCTGATGAACATACTTGGCCGGCACCGAAGAAGATGCCAAATAATCCGTAATCGACGGCTGTTTCTAAATCTGCATCTGCAAAAACGATGTTAGGTGATTTACCGCCAAGCTCAAGGGAAATTTTCTTTAAGTTGCCCGCGGCCGCTTTCATGATAGAGCGGCCAACATCCGTACTTCCCGTAAATGAAACAATGTCAACGTCCTTGCTTTCTGCAATTGTTTGACCGACAACAGTGCCGCGGCCCATCACCATATTAGCCACACCTTTAGGGATGCCTACTTCCTCTAGGATTTCAAATAATTTCATTGCTGTTACAGGTGTCAATTCAGCCGGTTTATAAACAATGGTGTTACCTGCCGCAAGTGCCGGTGCGATTTTCCAGACACTCATTAAAAGAGGGAAATTCCAAGGTACAATTAAACCGGCTACACCTACTGGCTCACGAACAACCATCGCCTGCACGGGAGCGGGAACTTGGTAAGTTTCACCTTCTGGATGAAGGATTAAGCCAGCGTAGTAACGGAAACACGCCGCGGCATCAGCAATATCGAAACCCGCCTCTGCTTTAAGTTTCCCGTTGTCCATTGTTTCAAGAATCGTTAACTCTTCCGCACGTTCATCAATTTTATCCGCAATTTTATATAGGTAGGAAGCACGCTCCTGTGCTGTTAGGCCTGACCAGATTCCACTTTCGAAAGCTGCTTTCGCAACTGAGATTGCATTTTCTGTATCTTCCTTTGTGGCACGCGGAGCCCTTGCAATGACTTCCTGTGTTGCAGGATTAATTACCTTGATTACTTCATTTGAAGATGCAGACTGCCATTTACCGTTGATGTAATTTTTCAGTTCTAAAACTGCCGTTTCTAAAATTGTCATGTTTTATGCCTCCGGTTTTCATTTTTTTTATTTAACCTATACGGTATCTTTAAAGTTTTAAGACAAGTCTGCCGTCCTTCGCACGTGAGCAGCATGTCAAGATTGACTTGCGTGTTTGACGGTTTTCTTCGCTAAGGAAGTTATCCCGGTGAACCACTTCACCTTCCGCAACATCTACCTCACAACTTCCGCACCCGCCTACTTTACAAGAATAAGGTGCATCAATTCCTTCCCTTAAAAGCGCATCAAGCAGAGATTCACCTTCATGAACGTGAATGGTCCGATCGCTATCTGTAAGGTCGACAATGAAAGGATCTTGAGGCCCATCATTTTTTGTCCCAAATAATTCGAAGTGAATCGCATGTTCCGGATAACCATATGAACTGGCAGCTTTTCGATACTCTTGTACCATCTCGAGAGGTCCGCAAAAGTAAACATGTGTGCCAATGCGATGATCCATCATCGTCTCAGGCATCATTCTGTGTTTGTCTTCTGCCTGCGAAAAATAAAAGGTGCATTGATCAGGATATTTGGCTTTTAACAAATCATAAAAAGCACATAACTCCGGTGTGCGTGCTGCATAATGGAGTTCGAAGGTTTGCCCTTCGGCAGCCATGTCTTCCATCATTGCCAGAAATGGGGTGATGCCGATTCCAGCTGCATAAAAGGCATGATGCTTTGCTCGAAAGCTGAGAGGGAAGTTGTTTTTAGGGAAACTGACTTCCAGCCTGGAATCTAACTGTACATGATCATGCCAGAAAGCGGAGCCCCCGCGTGACGCCCCATCTCGCCGAATGGAAATGGCATATTTTATACGGTCCCTTGGGTTGCTGATAAGGGAGTATTCTCTCTCGAATATCGTATCCCCGGCCGGCATGAATGTGGTCAAATGCGAACCACCTGTAAAAGCAGGCAATGGTTTTCCATCAACTGGTGTCAACTCGAATTGTTTTACGAATGGAGTTTCTTGAATGATCTTGTTTACTTTCATTTGAATATTTCCTACTACCCGCATGACGATCAGCTCCCTACTTCTTCTTTTCCGATTAGGATGAATGGGTAACCAATATAACCTTCCCGTACTATAGAATAAAAAGGTCCTATTTCAAGACTTGCACTGCAATGGTCACATTCTGCAATCTTTGCTTCTTCTTCGACTTCCGACACTTCAAAACATTTCATGCAATATACGTACCGCCGTTTAGGCCCGATAATCACCGTCTGGATCTCAGCTTCAGATAGGCCAGCTTCCACCCCGAGCGAGAAGATCATTACGGCATTGTTCCATGCAGCCGCAATATAAAATTGGGTGCCCATCTTTTGTGCCAAGATGAATCTCTTAATCTCCTCTTTATCTTCCATTCCATTAATGGAAAGACATTCAACAGGCACTGTTCCTGCGATTTCAGAAGTGAAACGTTTCGCCTTTTCATATCCAGCTTGATCAGAAATGATGACAAACTTTCTTCGTTCATTCCGAGGAGTAAATTGATTTACGATCGTAATGGATTTATCAAACAATACTGGACTATTGTACATGCCCTATCCTCCTACTTTTTGTTTAGATTCGCTTTTTGTTTTTCATCAATACGCTTCAAATATTCGACCGATTGCGGAAGAAAAGGGGCAATTCCTTTATATTCAGCCATAGGTTCCGGAATATCCTGCAGTACGCTATATGTCAGATCAAACCACTCCTGGCGCAATGTCAAATCCTCCAGTGGCAGGAACTGTGTATTCAATACGAAAAGAATGGCGTTGCTTCGCGGCATGTTATAAAATTTTTGTTCTTCAACACGCAAACGTACTAGTTTACCTGCATTTTCCGGTGTTATCTCAGAACGTTGCGGTCCCCAGACATCCATCGTTTCATAGTTGACATCCCAACGGTCCGCCATCAGGTTCCAGTTGATGCGCGTCCATGGCTTTCCAGGCTCAATGGATAATAAAAACTTACGAACGCGATCTGCCAGTTCATCGCCTTTCCGCGATACAAATGGAACGGGTGCATGGATCTCATCAAAGGACATGCCTTTATTCCAGTTAGCTGAGAAGAGTGCGGCGTATGAAACTTGCCCCACTTCCAAATAGAAATTACTATCGCGATGAACCATTAAAACAAAATCATTGTGGAAATGGCGGCCTATATAATCCAGCGGCTCATTTGGAAGCGTGGTGGCATCGCCATAAACGAAAGAATCGGATTCCCCGAAAATGTGGTTCTTGAAAGTCCAGTTGTCTCCATCTTTAATGACCTCGAAATGCTCCGGATAGCGATCAGCTGCCATGTCGATGAGCATCTCCAACACTTCCCATTGCATTTCCATTGTGTGTGAAAAAGATTGAAACCTTATATGCGGCTGTTCTTGAAGGAGACGGCGCTTCGTTTCCACTTGGAGTCTGTATTCTGGTGTAACTTCAATACAGTTAATGTTTGAGAGTCTTTTCAAATCGTTTGAATAACGATAGTTACCTGAAGTGAATGGAAATGGGAATGTATCTAAATCAGTTGTTTTGAAATCTAAACTTTGTGTAAACATTGAACAATCTCCTCTCGTTCCCTAGTTTTTTTAAAGTGAGTTTTTATCTATTTAGCTTCCTTTAATTCAACAGATGGACGCTCCATGTCAACTTCAAAACGGAAAATGTATTTAGATGAAACATAGTAGGTGACTAAAGCGACAAAGTATGTTGGAATTCCGGCAGCTGTATGAAGGAAAAAGTCACTTGCTTCAAAAGTCAATGGATTATAGAGTGCCCAGTAAACGATCGTTCCAATGACCACCGTGAGAACGGCCGACGGGTTAATGCCTTTCCAATAAGTATAAGAGCCTTGTGTGTCATACAAATCCCTTATAGAAATGCGTTGGCGCTTTACAAAAAAGTAATCTGCAACGGCAATGCCGCCAAGAATAGCCATAATAAAGGAAATGACAGCAATGAATGAACCAAATGCATCGTAGAACGTCGAGCTTAGAAGTAAGAATATAGCCGGTACGGTTGTTCCCATCGCAACCATCCATGACTTTTTCGGGAATACAGTTTTAAAGCTGACAGCTTGTGAGTACATAAGGAAAATGGCTGCACCAACATTCCCAACCGAAAGTAAAATCAAGCCAATGAATCCGCCCCAACTTCCTGCGATGGAAAACATCCAGTCAGAAGGATTAAGTGAACCAGCGACTAATGCAGCAAGGGCCCCAACTAAAGCAGCGATACATACGATGATTCCATAGCTGTAGAATCCTGCTTTAAATGCTCCTCCTTCTGTTTTAGATAAACGGCTGTATTGCCCAAGGTATGGAAGCCATGAGAAGCCGAGACCGATATTTAATTCCAGGGCTGTCGCGAATGAACGAGAATTCGATTCAAATGGCTCGGAAGGAAGTATATGAGCAACGTTAGTGAAACCCTGGCCAAACAATACTATTGCAAGAAGGCCAAACATGAGAACCATAAATACCGGAACGGCTACTGCGGTATATTTTTGAATCGCTATCGGTCCCCTCACCGTTACAAGGAATGCACAGATGAAGAGTAAAATCGAGAAAAACGGCGCTCCAGTTGCTTGGCTTGAGAAAATGGCGGGCATCCCCATCCAATTAGCAGCCTCTGCTAACGCCTGGCCGGACATGAAAAGCGCAATGGAAATGTAGCCGAGAGTCAGAATAAGAAAAACAAAGAAAAAGATATTGGATCCTAGATACCCCAGTGAACTTCGAAACCCTACAAAAGTATCTATGCCATACCGCGCAAAATAAAGGGTAATGGGAACAATCAACAGCATAGGGAAGGCGTTACCGAATAAAATCGCTGCAAGTGACTGCTTCGCATCAAGCATTGTACCTGTGTATCCACCAGTTAACAGCCCAAAAGATGAGAGGCCAATAACAACCTGTACTAAAATTAAATCCCGAAGGTTAAAAATCCGATCACTTTTACTTGCCGGTAAAAAGCCAAAGGCCACATCCTTTGAAATGGAGGAATTCTCTTTACTCACTCGCTTCTCTCCCAACTATAAAATAATGATTGTATCGCTTGGAAACTAGACTGTATTTGTTTTGGGTGAGCTAAACAAAAAACTACTTTAGAAAAGTGTATAGACCAAGTAAGAGATGATTAAAATCATGAGAAAAATAGAACCTGTCGCATCCTTCCATTTCATTTTGTCAATTTTCACGTCATCTTCCTGTTCATACGCATTGATCCGCTCATTCAAATCTGAATATAGACTTTTAATAAAGGGATCTTCTGAATTGATATTCTGCTGAAACTGATTCTCTTTATTCAAAATAGCTTCTCCCTCCTTTGCATTAGTCCCTTCTCTTTACTTTATTGCAATAACCATGCCAACCAGAAACACTTTGCTAACAGGGGTTCCCAATAGGAAGAATATTCATTCTTGAAACTATTGAACAATTGTGAAATTTCTGTAATATAAAAACTAGGAAGTTAAATGAAAGGCAGGTAGACATAATGGATCACTTCACCTCTGCACTCTTGTCTATTTACGATCAGCTTATTGTGACAGATAAAAATGGCACAATACTGAAATCAACCGGAACAGGGAATTCCTTATTTCATACAGTCAAATCCGCTAATGTCGGCGGTTCCATCAAGGATGTTGAACAAGATTTATTTTCTACAAGCTTGGCAGAAGAGGTAATGGGCAAAAATGAAAAAAGATCTTTCATGCAGTCCTCATGGCAGGGTCCGGAGATGCTGATGACGGCATACCCGATTGAATCTGGCGGATGGGTCTGGGCCTACAAAGAAATTAAAGACTCTTATCCAGATGCATCAAGGACTCAATCGGGACCCTTCTTGGAATCGAAGAAGCCATCTTTTCCATTTGTGATCCGCAGTAAACCCATGCTTGATGTTCTGCATAAAATGCAAATGGTTTGTGATGTCAGCGCAACTGTACTTTTATTGGGGGAATCTGGTGTAGGAAAGGAAATAGCTGCCAGGGCCATACATAATATGGGTAACAGAAGGGACTTTCCATTTATACCTGTCAATTGCGGGGCCATCCCGGAAAACTTGATTGAAAGCGAACTGTTTGGCTACGTAGAGGGGGCTTTTACCAGCGCCAGGAAAGACGGAGCCAAAGGAAAATTCACACTGGCCCATAAGGGTATCTTATTCTTGGATGAAGTGGGCGAGTTACCTCTTAACGTACAGGTAAAACTGCTTCGCGTCCTTCAGGAACGCGTTGTTACACCAATTGGAAGTACGACCTCACACCCTGTTGATATTCAAGTGATTGCCGCAACAAATAAATCGCTCGAAAAAATGGTGAAAAAAGGTGAATTTCGAGAAGACTTATATTATCGTCTTCATGTCGTACCTATCCACCTTCCGCCGCTTAGGAATCGTGTAGATGAAATACCTCATCTAGTTCAATTTTTTTTACAAAAGTACAATACACTGTACAAACGAAAGGTAGCTTTCGCCCCGGATGCAATCGACTTACTATGTATCTATCAATGGCCCGGTAACGTGCGCGAACTTGAAAATACAGTTGAGAGGCTTGTGGTTACAAGCGGAATGCCGGAAGTGGATGTTGATTTGGTTAAAGAGGTCCTTCCTTTTAAAGGGCCCAAGCCCACTTCAATACCTGTTATCGATTTTCTGATGCCCTTGCAAGAAGCAGTCGACCTTGTGGAGGAACAATTGATCAACATGGCAATGGAACAATACAAATCATTAAAACTAGCGGCAAAGGTATTGGAAGTCAGTCAGCCGACGATGAGCAGGAAATATAAAAAATTACGTAATAAAATTGAAGAAGCAAGCTTTTCACCAGTGAATAAACGGGCCATTTTAGAAGAACAAATAAATCAACGGCTTCGTTCCGTTGCCGCTGTAACCGCAGCTATCATTCCAGCTGAAGAGGTTATCAGTCTACAAAAAAATATGAACCGGCAAACTTCCTATTCCCAGAAATTAAAACAAAAACTTACCATGATTCAAGAAAAGGAAGGCGTAATTGAATGGGTCTTTATATTTATCATGACGGAGGATGGACGTCTGATTCACCTCGTTGCAGACAAAGGCTTTGTCATTGAACCGGGGGAAGAATATATTGGTCCCCCGGAGATGGTTAATGTCGCTTACCAGGCTTTTAATGGTAAAGCGGGTGTTACTCCCATATACGAAGACAGATACGGTGAGTGGAAAACAAGCTTTGCGCCAATTATTGATGATGACGGCAATATCGTTGCTATTGTTGGATGCGATTACAGTAAAGCCTATTTCAATTCGGAAATGCAACGTCTCCGCAAGCAGCTTAATATACATGTTTGATTTCAGGGTGCAGCCATACATTATCAAACCGGTTGGAGACTAGGGTAAAAAAAAAAGAAAAGCTGATGTCATGAGCCGTCTTGAACAGGCTTTTGCAGTCAGCTTTTTCATACATGAATGTCATAAAGGATCTAAAATGGCATTAACGCCAGCCAATTTCTAGACCCAACTGATTTTTCGATATTGACCACGCTTATGTAGGGAATATTAAATCCTGTTATTTCCAGGTAAGTCGTTAACACAGTACTTCAACGTTAAATCCTCCAGGCGCTTCTACATAGAAAGTATATCCGTGTAAGTGTTTTGGAGGTTTTACCATGAATCCATCATCTTTCAATCGCTGATTGATCCTGTTAACTTGTTCTTCATTTTCTTGTATGAATCCAACATGAAAGGTCTTGGGGTATTGTACATCGCTTCCTTTCATTAGTGTCAATATGGATCCATCATCATCTCTCATTGCAGCAAACCCATCTCCACGACTTCCTGCACATGTCAATCCAAAGTACCTTTCTAAAAACTCCCTTGATGCTGCAACATCATTAACTGTTAAATTTATGTGATTGATCTTCATTCTTTCCCCCCTATTTTATTATATTCTTTTCCGTCACGCAGTAAAAAAAGTTAATTTTCCACATGCTTCACTGCCCTTAGCAGCTTAAGAAAAAGCGATCCTGCTTAAGTAAGAATCGCATTTCTGATATGACTGAAGCTGTTAAATAGCACCTTTACTTGTTACCCTATCTGCTGAAGCCTTTCAAGAAGGTCGACGAGGCGGTAAAATTGTGAGGCACATCCTTGGACTACACCCAATCCCATCAATTGCTGAAGTCCCTCGACTGAAGCGAATCAAGAACTTATGATAAGTTTTGTATAACTCCCGTTTTCAACAAACGTCATCGTTACCAGTGCAACAGGCATACCACCGGCTGAGTTGCCTTCTTCACCTGCAAATATGTCCGTGTAGACAATCTTCTCCGGTACGATTATTTCTTGATAAAAAGCTTTCCCCCAAGATTCTTGGCCATAAAATTCACCTTGTTTTTCATCTGTGCATCACATGCAATAATGCCATACGTCGTCAGGCTTAAAATTAAACTCCCGATTTTCCGTTTGCCACCCACTCGGTCCCCACCAGCTAGCCAATCGTTCAGAATTCGAAAACGCTTTAAAAACACGGTCCCGCGGCCCGTCAAATATACGTTCCATGACGAGATCCCGCCCCTCTAAGCTCGTTGTGATGTTGTTAGTCACTTTGTTATCTGGCATTCCTCCTTCTGCTTTTTTATTAAGATATTCCTTCTACTTCGTCACAATGTAAGTATTTTCCTTCCGATTCAGTAATAATCATCCAAGTGACCGCAACTAAAAGATAAAAAGGTCAACCAGTAAAATAAACTGGCTAACCTTTTAATACGAACGGGCAATCTTATAGAACTTTATTACAATATTTTTTCATTTTCAAAGTTAGTGTTTGACTCTACTTTCTTAGCCAATTTAAATTTATAGAATAATATACAGGCTACCAAAAATCCTATTCCATAAATCAGTCCAACTCGTTGAGTAGGATCAAAGGCAAGGAATACTAGAATCAGCAAGCAAAAGCCTAGACAAAATAATGGGACAAATGGATAAAAGGGCACTTTGTATTGTAATTCTTCCATTTTCCCACCTGCTTTTATAAATTTCCTTCGAAACATGTATTGCGATAAAGCAATTCCCATCCATGAGATCGTGACGGATATCCCCGCGATTGACATGAGTATCACGAACACAGTATCAGCAGCAATGAAGCTGGTTAATAACGATAGAAGTGAAAAAGATATGGTAAATAGAAGGGCATTCAATGGCACTTTCCTATTGGACAAAATGCCAAATATCTTAGGTGCCATTCCATCATGGGCCATCGACCAAAGCAAGCGTGTAGATGCATAAAGACATGAATTCCCCACAGAAAGAATAGCCGTTAAAATAATGAAATTCATAATGCCTGCTGCATAAGGAACCCCCGCTATCTTCATCAAAGTTACAAAGGGACTTTCCATTAAGCCTAATTCAGTAGAAGGGAATATGGCAGAAAGGATAATAATGGACGCAATGTAAAAAACAATGATTCTAAAAAGTACATTTCGAATGGCTTTAGGTATGTTCTCTTCAGGTTTTTCACTTTCCCCTGCTGCTATTCCTATCAGTTCAGAGCCTTGATAAGAAAAAATTACATTCATCATTGTCACAAAGATAATTGTAATGCCCCCTGCTGGAAAAAGACCAGAAGGAGCTAGATTCTCAAAGAATGGGGTTGGACGATCAGATAAAGAGACAAAACCAAAGATGCCAGCGATGCCAATCACGATAAACAAAATCACTGCAACGATTTTTATTCCGGCAAACCAATATTCCGCCTCTGCAAAACCTCTTGTCGTTAATGCATTCAATGTAAATAAAAGCACAATGAACACAGCACACCAAATCCAGGTGGGACTATGGGGGAACCATTGTTTCATCAATATTCCCGCTGCCGTAAACTCAACTCCTGCAGTTGCGGCTGAACCGACGAAATACATCCATCCTAGCGAAAAACCAGCGGAAGGCCCAATATATTCGGCAGCATATTTTTGGAATGAACCTGTTACCGGCATATGAACGGCTAGCTCGCCAAGGCAGACCATCACCATATACAAAATAAGACCGCCGGCAAGATAACCAAGCAGGGCCCCTCCGGCCCCCGCTTGGTTAATTGTATATCCAGCATTTAAAAAAAGCCCTGTACCAATAACGCCGCCAAGCGAGAGCATAAATAAATGGCGTCTTTTCATTGAGCGTTGCAGCTGATTATTATTTTCCAGTCCATACCCCATAAAATCACGTCCTTATCTTATCTATTAGCCTAGTTCTTCTCCCAAACCACCTTAGAACCTCAATGAGAGACAACTAAGGCCGCCATCTTGTTTTTGAAATTCTGACATTTCCACTTCAATCACTGTGTATCCCAACTCTTCAATTTTTTTCTTTGTTCCTTCAAATCCTTTCGGGACAATAACACAGTCGTTCATTCGGACGCAGTTACCCGAATATCCTTCTTCCTGTTTTACGGTTATTTGATTGAAGCCAGAAAAAGCCTCGTGATTAATGAATTCCCCAGCCACTAATAAATTATTGTCTCCAAGGTAATTGACACCCGTTTTTAAATGAAAGAACTCCTTAAGGGGAATGATGGACGTATCATAACCATACTTACCCATAATATCTTTGAATTGCAGAGCACCTGCTTCATTTGTTCTAGTTGATAGGCCAACATAGAAGTGATCTTCAACTTGCATGACATCTCCGCCATCTAACATACCTGGAGATTGAATATATTCGATTGTGTCATAAAAGTCCTTTAAAACTTCTTTCATTTCATCAATCTCACCATTCCGGCTTTCTGCACCAGGATTGGTTACAAGGGCACATTTTGGCGTCAACACGGCAGTATCTTCTACAAACGTAGAATCAGGGTATCTTTCATCCGTTTCGAGAACGGTCACTTTCACACCGCAGCGTTTTAATGCTTCTACATAAGCCTCGTGCTGTACAAGCGCTTTTTCATAATCCGGGTTTCCTAAATCCGATGTTGTTAAGCCATTTACAAAGCTCTTTCCAATCTTCCTTACAATCGCGTTTTTAAACATATATATTCCTCCTAAATAGGTAGCTTATCTTTTTAAAATGTGGGAAATTAATAGTTTCAACTCCCCTGCTTTAAATGAAATTTCTGTAAGATGTAGGTTAAAACTGTCACTATTACAATTACGATGAACATTAAGACAAAAGGATTTATCCCTTTTTCCGGTAACTCCGTCAGTTGGTTAAGTGGCTTTTTTTTTTGATTAAGCGGCTCGGAAGTGATTTGACCTTCAGGCTGGTTATTCATAGTAGGCCCCCAGTTAAAGTTTAATACTTTATGGGCTGATATCTTCTGGTTTTTCCTGCAGAGGTGCAGGATTCCCTCTTTCACTTTTCAACCAAACACTTAAACATACTCTTTATTAACCTCTCCAGCATAACTGGCGTATGGACGAAGGCGCTATCGATGTGAAGGCGCTCAGTACGCTGGTGTGCATCCTTGCCGAACGGACCCACATTAAGTACGGGTCCCTGAAGTTTTTGCATATCAGCAAAAGGAATGCTGTAAGTATCGCCCCAGACTGGTGTATTTTTTTCAAAAGCCGTCCAGCCATCGGACTCATCACTATATTGAACATAGCTTAAATCGCAAAGGCCATTAAAATAATGAATTTGGCTGACTTCTTCATCAAGCATGCTGGCAGTTTCCTTCATTAATTTCACAGATTCCATAATAAGCGGATCAGCGGACGTATTTACGGCTGGATAATATGGCGGTGCGAACAGCAATACAATGGCGGGTGAAAGCTCCTGACATTGTATCATCAATTTTTCGGCGATCCGCACTGATTTTTCCCGCTCATCCAAATCCATGTTTTCTTTAACATCACTCTTTATTTGCTCAACAAAACTCACGCCAAATTTGCCCTTGGCATATGAAAGTAACTTTTCGTAGCGCAATACTTTCACTTCGCCCACACCTTCGATTTGTTCACGCAGACAAAGCTCTTTATAAGATTCATTGCATTTCATCGCTGCTTCGTTTGCAACTTGCTCGAATAGATCCATTACTTCTGCAGCTGTTCTTTTCATAATGAATACATTATAAAGCGCGGCTGCCCGATAAGGTGTCTGTGTTGAATATTGCAGTTTTAGATCTTTTTGCTGAAGCGATACGGGTAAAGGTGTTTCCTCGCCAAGATCACTTTCCAGAAAAAGAGTGTTCCACTCCATGAGCTGCGTGAGGAACGAGGCTATATAGTTAGCCGTCATGCCCTTTAATGGCTCACCCACATGAGTTTCCTTCCCATAAAAAAGGGCAGCCGGCATGATTTTCCCCAAAGTTCCGGAATAAATATAATGTCTATTATCACCCGGTTTCTGTGAAAAGGACGGCTCACTATTAAAAAACATTTTATAGGATAGGTCATATTTATCGCGTAAAGTCACAAGTTCTTTAACCGCAGCCCTCATACCCGCAGAATTCACTTCCTCATCAGGGACCGTTAACAGCAGGAGATTGATCGGCCATTGTTCACTGCTTGCCTTTTCGATGATAGCCATATGAAGGGCAAGCCCCATTTTCATATCCATCGTTCCTCTACCAAACAGGTACTTTCCCGATTCAAGATCAATGCGCGCTTCTTCCGGTAGTTCATCTTTCCTGTCATGAAGTTTTTTCGTGAGCTCCTCCGGTTGAAAAGCGAGAGTCTCAAGATCACCATATTCTTCAGTATGAACCGTATCAAAGTGGCTAATTAATACAACGGTCTCCTTTGCTGCAGGATGTTTATAGAAGGCAGTGACAAAATTTCTCCCTAAATCAGCTTCATGAAGTGATAAGTGCTCCGGATTCCTTTTAAAATAATCAAGCTCCCTCAATTTATCTTGCAGCTTATACGGAAACATACGTTCCCCTAATGTAAGAGTACGGCTCTCCCAGCTAACAAGTTCACATAACAAGGTACGGAGCGTTTCTGGAGTACCCCATAGTAATTGACTCATTCCAATCCCCCTTCAATATTTGTACGAACCACCGGACAGGTTAAACAGGTTGGACCGCCAGTGCCTTTGTAACTGATTTCTGTCCCTTTATATTCATAAACTGTCGCTCCCTCATCAAGAAGCTTTTGCTTTGTGTAAGCGTTACCAGAAGAAATCACACAAACCCGCGGAGCAATGGCAAGCACATTGCAGCCTAAGTTCACATACTCATCATCCGGAACTTCGATAAGCTGAATGCCTCGTTCAATAAGCAGTTTTCTGAAAAAGACTGGCATAAGCCGAGAATGAACTACCGCTAAATCATGGTCGACCATGCTGATGAAAGACATAAGGTGGAGACACTCTGCCTCACCTTGATCATGCGGAAGCTGAACTACGATGAATTCATCCACTAGATGAGTGGTCATTTCTTTTAATTGCCGAATGGCTTCAGTGTTTGTACGATAACCATGTCCGACAACAAGCGTCTTATCATCAAGCCAAATGATATCACCGCCATCCGCGACCGCTTCACCCGTTAAATACCCAATAATCGGGATGTTCTTTTCTAGACAATATTCCTTATATACATCAGCTTCAGGCTGCCTCAATTCTTTTCCGGACTTTAAAATAATCGCTCCTTGGCTTGTAAATTTGACCGGATCATGGGCATATAAGGAGTCAATGCCGACTAGCGAAGATGCTGGCAAATAATCGATGTTTGGAACATATTTCTCCAAAATGGAAATAAATTCACCATACTCTGTTAGGGCTTCGTTGAAATCTGGCTCTTCCGCAAAGTTGAAGTTCTGCCATGCTTGGCTTAAATGCTCTTGACTAATAAAAGCTTCTTTCGGATGTTTTACAATGACACGTTCCAATGGTTTGAACATAGACGAACAAAATGTCACTGCCTCCCCCTCCTTTTTCCGCACAACGGAAAACGTTTCCGCTAATAGGAATTTTTTCTTTTATTATAAAATTAAATTTGGTATAATGTCAATATGTTTTAAATATTCAAATAAATCAAAGTTTTATTCAACTTGTAATGAAAGATAGGTGGTTTGTTTATGCAATCGATTGACCGTGCCATGAACGTTATAAAAGTGCTAGTTTCCAATTCATCGGAAAACTGGCTATCAATTACGGAACTTTCTCAAGAATGTGAGCTTCCTGTCAGTTCCATGCATCGATTATTAAAAGCAATGTCCAAGCATGGATTAATTCAACAGGATGGACAATCTAAACAATATGGTTTAGGGAATATTTGGCTCGAAAATGGTTTGCGTATGTATGACAAAATGGATTACATCAGTCAAATTAGGCCTGAACTAGAAAGGCTGATGAACAAAGTGGAGGAAAGCGTGTATCTTAGCCAGCCAATCGGTATGGAGTCACTCGTTATCGAACGAATCGACAGTGAAAAAAGCCAAATCCGGGTTTTTGACCAGCTTGGCTCACGAGTACCTATGCATATTGGAGCTGCTAATAAAGTGATGCTCGCATATATGCCATATAATCAAGCTAAAAAAATCGTAGATGCTCTTTTGCCTATTCAAGAAAGAGCAGCTTTTTGGGATATATTGCAAGAGACTAAAAAGAAGGGATATGGAATCAGTCACAGCGAACGTACAGAAGGAACATGCTCTGTAGCCGTCCCGATACTGAACCATTTTGGGGAAGTGCACGGGGCAGTGAGCATTGGTTTTGTGAGCTTTAACCTGACAGAAGATAGACTTGAGTTCCTCATTGAGAATGTGATGGAAACTGGCAATCGGGTTTCGTCAAAATTGGGATATAGGGGTCAATGAATAAAGGTGCTACGGAGGATAAACGGAAAAAGAAGATGAATCATTTCATCTTCTTTTTCGTTTTAAATTAATCGCTGCCTGTCACGAATGAATCTTCTTTAAAATAGGCGAGGACCTCTCCAGCCACAACTGGTTCCCCCTCCATTACCTCCAATGACTCCACCTCTCCGCTGACACCAATATCAATGATTTCCACACCTCCATCTGCCTTCTTTATCTGAAATAACGGTTCCCATTCGTAGAATCTGGAATTTTTGGATATTGAAATTTTTTCAACCGAGCCATCACAAGGGCTAAGAATCACATCAACGTACATTTACATCATTCCTTCCTTCAGTATTCTTCAAAATGAAATGGAGATTGTAGAACTAACTTGAGAAAGTCTTGGAAGTCCGGTATATCTTCTTGTTCAATTCCAAGGGTCGGTGCCCAGTACTGATCTAAATTAATATCATTGGCACACAACAGGATCATTCTTCCGCTTTGAATGGAAGTCACCATTGCTTTACCTAAAAATTGGGCCGAATATACAATGGTCACATCATATCTATAATCTTGTGACAATAAGCAATAATGATGAATGGCCTGGTTTTCTTTATTTTCGGATAGAATATCAAAATTCAAAGGATAGCCTCCTTTCTTGTAAGCCCCAATTCCTTTAGAACCTGACCCACCCCCGAAGCCGGGATGCTTCTGCTATTTTACGAATCCCTTCGATATATGCAGCTACTTTCATGTTCACGGAATATTTTTGGGAAGTATGATAGACATTCAAAAAGCTGGCTGTTATCTTTTCCTTCAATCGTTCATCCACAAGCTCTTCCGTCCAGTAATAACCTTGGTTGTTCTGGCACCATTCAAAATACGAGACTATCACCCCTCCTGAATTCGCCAAAATATCCGGGACTAGCACTATGCCTTTTTCATCGAGAATCTTGATTGCTTCTTTTGTTGTCGGCCCATTTGCTGCTTCGATCACAATTTCACATTTTAATCGTTTTGCATTATCTTTATTTATCACCCCGCTAATAGCTGCGGGAATCAGCACATCACACTCTTTTTCCAATAATTCTTGATTGGATAATGTATCTTTGTATAAATTCGAAATGACCCCAAAAGAGTCCCTGTTCTCCAAAAGGTAAGCAACGTCTAAGCCATTCGGGTCATATAAACCTCCAAGCTCATCTGCTATACCGACAACCTTAGCCCCCATTTCATATAAATACATAGCTAAATGACTGCCGACATTCCCGAAACCCTGAATGATTACCCGCATGCCTTCAATCGGAATCCCCTTTAAATCACTTATCATTTGAAGTGTATATAATACTCCCTTGGAAGTAGCCTTTTCCCTGCCCTTCGATCCACCTAATGTGAGTGGTTTTCCTGTAATAAAGCCGGGTGAATCGAATTCCCTGATGTGATCGTATTCATCTAGCATCCAGGCCATGATTTGAGAATTCGTATACATATCCGGTGCCGGAATATCCTTTGTAGGTCCCACTATTTGACTGACCGCCCTGACATACCCTCGGCTTAATCGTTCTAGCTCTGATGAACTCATCTGTCTGGGATCACACACAATGCCACCCTTTGCCCCTCCATATGGGAGATCCGTTATTCCGCATTTCAAACTCATCCAACCCGCCAATGCCTTAACTTCTTCAGGAGTGACATCCGGGTGAAAACGAATCCCCCCTTTCGTTGGACCGGCAGCATCATTATGTTGGGCCCGATATCCTTGAAACATCCTTGTCTCCCCAGTATCCATTTGAATAGGAATACATACTTCCAGAAAACGCATTGGTGCTTTTAAAAAATCAAAAACCAGATCTGGATAGTCCAAAACTTGAATGGCTTCTTTTAAAATATCCTGGAATTCTTGCAGTGGATTATCCAATTGACGTTTTTCAATCATCTTAATTTCTCCTGTCATTTTGCACCTCACTTTTATTCTTATAAATTTATTAAGCAATTTTCATGCCAGCTTTGAGGATATAGTGTGTATAGCAATAGACCGCCATTTGCAATCATCAACACCATACATTCAATCATTAAGCATATGTATTAATTCATAAGCAATTCAGGTTTGCATATGTAAAAAACGATGATTAAATACCTCATTCCTGATGATCACAATTAAAGAAAAGTCCGTACACGTCGATTTCTCCTTATTCCAACAAAACCCAAAAGAGCACCCGGTAAATGTAAAAACATTCATTGGGTGCTCTTTTTTTGCTTATCCTGATAAAGAGTCGTTGATTTTTATGTAGCAAATGCCAGGCGATGGTACCGACTAATCAAAAGGCAGTCAGTCAGGAACCGACTGTTAAACTTAAATACTCAAAATATATTATATTGAAACTTCTATTTTTCAGCCAACAGGTTTAACTCATCTACAAACCTTTTTGTGATAATTTCAGGGCGAGTAATGGCCGTTCCTACCACGACAGCAAAAGCACCACTTTCAATAGCTTTTCTAGCATGATCTTTAGTATGAATATGCCCTTCAGCGATGATGGGAATTTTTAAGGCAGAAGAGAGTTGTCGAATAAGGTCATAATCAACCTCCTTCACGTATTTTGTTTCCTCTGTATACCCACACAATGTGGTTGCTACTATATCAGCACCGAATTTTTCTGCGATTAGTCCCTCTTCAAAAGTCGCACAATCTGCCATCACTAAAATATTTGGATGCTCACTATGGATTTTTCCTATGATACTTTCTAGCGTTTCTCCATGAGGGCGCTTTCGTTGAGTCCCATCTAAAGCTACTATAGACGCTCCAGCCTCAATGATGCTTGTTGCACTTTCATAGGTAGGAGTAATATAAACTTCACATTCTTTTATCCATTGTTTATGAATACCTAATACAGGCAATTTTGTTACCTTTTTAATTGCTTTAATATTTTCAGGCCCGGTAGCCCTAATACCAACGGCGCCTCCTTTTTCTGCAGCCTTGCTTAATGCGCCCATGATATCCGCCCCGTACATCGGCCATCCTATTCTAGCCTGGCACGACACTATCAATCCATTCTTAATGGCTTCCAATACGTTTTTTTCATCCATAATTACCACCTAAAGAATTCCTAAGAATTTACCAGCTAATCCTATAATAAAGGAAAGTAAGATTAACCAGTAGATAGCCTTTTGATATTTAAACAATGCCCATAAGAAACCAAGTGTTAAGAGGAGGGGCAAAAGCCCAGGTAAGATTGAATCAAGAAGTTCTTGCAAATTTATTTCTTTGCCTCCAAAGTTCCATTTAGCAGCCACGCTTACTTTAACAAAATTAACTACCATAGATCCTGTTACCATTAATCCTACGATGGTAGCTCCCTGAACAAACTTATTCAGAATATCAGAGTCTTTCATTTTTAGAATTAGGCTTATCCCAAACTGGTACCCATAGACAATGCCGTAGTAACGAGAGAAAATATTTAGCAAGACGTTTGGTACGATAAATATAATGGGTCCAAGTAAATTTCCATCCAACGCCAAACCAGCGCCGATTGCTGCAAAAATAGTCATAAAAGTTGCTTTAAAAACAGAATCACCAATTCCAGAGAGTGGTCCCATCAATGCGGCTTTCGTAGAAGAAATTGTTTCTGAGGTGATAGGGTTTCCTAGCGCACGTTGTTCTTCAAGTGCAAGAGCAACACCTATGATGGCATTAGAAGTATAGGGATGGCAGTTAAAAAACTCATTATGACGAACAACTGATTCTTTTAAATCCTGATTTTTTGGATAGAGTTTTTTGAGTGCCGGCAATATCGCATAGCAGAATCCTAAACTGCCATAACGCTCATAATTTATAGACGTCATACTGAAGAAAGAACGTAAGAATGTTTTTATTAAATCTTTCCTTGTCAGGATCGTCGTTTTAGCTTCACTCTGTCGGGAGGAATGACGGGAAATTTCACTATCATTTCCTTTCGTTCCCACTGTTGAAATGCTAATCGCGATTCCAAGACCCAACAAGGCTATTGAAAGTACATTCTGTTCCAAGTAGACTGCCAGAACAAATCCAATTAGGAAAAATGACCAAAACTTCTTGAGGTTCATCATTTTTAGGAGCATGGCCATCCCTATTGCAGGTAGAATTCCTGCAGTAAGCTTTAATCCTTCCATAAACCAAGAAGGCATTAAGTCTACAAGATTATTTACAAATCCACTACCAAAATAAATGGCTAAAAAAGTGGGAATGAACATAACTGTAAAAAAAACGATTATTCCAGAAAGGTGTAGCCGTTCTGCCCTTTTTAGATTAAGTTCCTGTAAAGCATTGTCTGCCCGATGCACTAGATAAATATTAAAATTCCAAGCTAGCATGATTAAAAGTTGCGCTAAAATACCGATTGGTAATGCCAGTGCAATTCCAACTTCAGGCTTACCCCCAGCGCTAATCGCAAATATAGTCCCTATTAGACCAGCAATTTGTGCATTAGGAGGAACGCTGCCTCCAATCGGTAACACACCCATAAACATCAATTCCACACTGGCCCCTACAATTAATCCGGTTTGTAGGTCTCCCATTATTAGCCCCAATAATGGCCCAGCAAAAATGGGACGGCTAATCATCCAATATCCATACCCATAATTTTCGGTCATGAGAACTGCAACAAAACCACTTAACAAAATCGCTGATATTAATTCAACTTCCACTTTTCCTCCTCCTTTTAACTTTGACTACCTTTTCGGCTTCTAAATCTTGGTAAATAAATTAATAGACTTATCATTAGGCGAGGTCCTGATTTCACAAGGGATTCCGTGATCCTTAATCTTGAGAAAAACAGCTTTATCTTCTTCATCCATAAAGACGGTTTTACTAATTTCCTGTTTTCCTTCTTTATAGTACATGCCACCTACATTTATTGAAGGTAGAATGATCCCTTTTTCAATGAGAGATAAAAGGACTCGAGGGCTTTTTACTACGATAAATGTTTTTTCCAGATCTGACTGCTCATCTAAATATTTCACTGCATCTTCGACAGATAGGATAGCATGTCTTTTTCCTGAAGGGACTGCCATGCTAAGTAACAAAAGTTGTGTCGGGTCGTTTGCGACGCCATCATCAATTACAATAAATTCTGTGACTTGATAAGCAACACTCCATGAATAAGCAACTTGCCCATGTATAAGGCGTTCATCGATACGGGTTACAACGATGCTCATTACAATTCCTCCTTAATATTTATGGGGTTAACTGTAGAGTTTATATAGCAAATACTCCGGGAAGTATTATCCAAAAGCTCTTTGGGACTTACAGGTGAAAGGCAAGATTCAATAACTAAACCTAAATGGAAACCAGCGATTACTTGTACCCGGCTATTTTTCAACACTTGAAGTGTAGCTGCATTGCATGGGGTTCCCCCCTTAATATCTGCCAGAATGATTATTTCTTTGTACCGATCCAACAATTGATTGACTGCTGCTTCTAGTTCTCTTGAAAATGAATCTAACGTTACTTGGTCACCCATACTCAATGCAAAGAGTTGCTGTTGTATCCCTGCTATAAGCTCTACACTTTCTTTCATAGTCGAAGCTAAATTCCCATGACTTACAAGTAAAATGGCCCGATTCAAACTATCCCCTCCTGATAACAGAATTTTTTGAATATTTTCATAGACTTATCTTATTAAAAAAGAATTAATAAATCAAGGTTTAATTAAAAAAATAAGAAATAAAATTTCATAATTGGTATTTTTTTTTGCTAAATGTGCAAAAAACATTTCATTTATGATATAAATGAAACAATAAGAAGTTTTCATGCAGTTATTAAAATCTTTAATAAAGGGGACATACTATGAGCTCAACTTTATTACAAAAAATCAAAGAAAAAGCCGATTCCTTATCACGTGCTGAACGGCAAGTAGCCAAATATATATTGGATCATGCAGATTTGGTGCAAACTTACACGATTCAAGAAATATCAATCAACGCTAATGTTTCCCAAGCCAGTGTTGTCCGTTTTTGTAAAAGAATGGGTATAGAAAGTTTTAAAACCTTTCAACATACATTGGTGAAAGAAATGAGTTCAAATAATGCCAACATTAATGATCTTTCTTTATTACGGGAAAATGATACTCCATATCAGCTTTTCCAAAAAGTAACAATGAGCAATAAATTTGCTTTAGACTCCTTAGGACAAACTCTGAACAAAAAAGAGTTTGAAAAAGCAGTAGAATGCTTAAGCAAGGCAAAGAAAATTGCTTTTTTTGGTGTCGGGGGCTCCTCTACAGCTGCATTAGATGCCAGTAATAAATTTGCTAAACTTGGCGTTACTACAGGAATGAACACTGACTTTCATACAGTGATTTCCTATGTTTCCAATTTCACATCAGAAGATGCATTAGTCCTTTTTTCCACATCCGGAAAAACTAAAGATGTATTGGAGATGGCTTCATATGCAAAAAAGATAAACGTACCTGTATTGGCAATAACCGCTTATACAAAGTCTCCTTTATTGAAAATAGCTAGTATACAACTTTGTTTTCCTGACATCGAACATGATCACCGAATCGGCAGTATAGCATCTAGAATCTTGCAACTTAACATGGTTGATGCTCTTTTCTTAAGTGTTTTTCATCGAATCGATAAACAAACCATAGATAATTATCAAAAAGCACGTGAAGAGATTCTTCGTCTTAGAAGATAGCCAGGACAAACTCATCCTTGTATTGCTAACTTTAGAACGTCATGTAAACAAGCAGTCGTCCGACATTCTCCCTATCTATCACCCTACTAATATTTGGTGACCGCTTTGAACACTATTGCTGGTTGTTACTAGCCGCTGCAATCATGGTTAAAGATACACTCTTCCAGACATATGAATTCATTCATAAGCATCCATTTGCATATGGAAAAAATAAATACAAATAGTAAAAAAAAGCATCCTTTTTAGGATGCGTCAGTTTGTCGACAAAAGGGGTTCAGAATTAAACCATTCTGAACCCCTTTTGAAATTCCCTTTGAATTTTGCTCAACATTAAGGAATTGGGTCTGATTTTTACTCGCGATGCCCTCTTTATTCGTCGTGGAGTATTTAAAAATCTCTCCCGATGGGCAAAGGTGTAACAATCAAAATGTTCATCGTAAACTTAGTTATGTTTAAAGCCGGTGTTATTTTATGACCAAATAGATAACTTGTAATCGCCTGTTTTTTATAAGCTGCATATGCGGTAACAGCTTCTGGTTTCCCATCTTTTTCAATTACTTGTCAACCATGCGTAAAACGATTGAAGAAGTTGAAACAAATATAGCTTACCGTTAGTTCTTAGGCTATGGTTGCCATGATAAAGTGCCTCTTTCAACGTTCGGGAAAAATTATGAAAGATACAGACTTATTTACAGATTTTCTATCGCATCTTAATGACAGCTGCTTTTAGAAAGTTAATCAGCGCAGAGCACATATTTGTCGATTCCACACATGTGAAAGCCATTGCAAATATTCGAAGATTCGAAAAGAAAATCGTTCGCTAGGAAACACGTGCGTATCAAGGACGACTTCAAGAAGAAATAAATCAAGACCGTGAAAACCATAATAAAAAACCTTTTCCACTGGATAAACTTAATAAGGAAGAATACCGATTGTATATTGAATGAATGTCAGTTTAAATAAAATAACTGGATCAATACTTGGGCGTCCTACCTCTGAAACATACCTTTCTCCAAGTCATATAGGAATGAGAAGTCAATGGCGGCCTCCATTTTTCGGACCAAATGGTTCGCTGGCACCAGTTGATCTAAAGTAATCATTTCAAGTTTATCTCGCTGAATATATATGTTTAGAAAGCATCCTCATCACCTCAAGTTTTAATACTCAAAGTTCATTGGAGCGAGTGTGCGAGACTCCTGCGGGAAAAGCGCGTCTAGGGGAGACACCAAAGGCGAAAGCCGAGGGCCGACCGCCCGCGGAAAGCGAGTGCCCTACGTTCAAATCAACGTTCAAATTGTACAAGCAATAAAAAAACACCCCATAAATGTTAGTTTGGCCTCTAACATTTACGGGGCAGTTCAAGGTTTGTCTACAGTCTGACGCATCCTTTTTAGGATGCGTTTTTCCCTGCGAGTCTCATAGCTGAATCTCTTCAACTTGATATTGAGGCGGGGCCGTTCGGAATGCCTTTGTGATATATAATAAATAACAAAAACCAATAATAAACCACCCTGACCCCATTATTAGTGAACTTGTCTCAAGATTGATCCAGAGAATGCCAATTGATATAGTTCCGATTAAAGGCATAATTAAGTAATTGATATATCCCTTTATAGTACGATGCTTTTTTTCCCGAATGATAAAATGGCTGACCACTGACAGATTTACAAAGGTAAATGCCATTAATGCACCAAAGTTGATCAGTGATGCAGCTGTGACTAGATCAAAGAATAAAGCCGACAATGAAATGACTCCAACTATGAGAACATTAATGGCTGGCGTTTTCCACTTAGGGTGAATAAACCCAAACCATTTTTCCGGAAACACTTTATCACGACCCATGACATACAAAAGTCGTGAAACGCTGGCATGTGATGCGAGTCCTGATGCTAGCGTATTGACGAGAGTCGTGCACAGAAAAATGGATTGGAATAGCTTTCCACCTACATAAAGGGCGATTTCCGGCAACGCAGCATCAGGTTCTTTAAAACGCGATATATCCGGAAAAAAGAGCTGAATAAAGAAAGAAGAGGTAATGAAGATGATTCCACCCCAAAGTGCAGTTAAAAATATCGCTTTTGGAATCGTTTTTTTCGGATTTGGCGTCTCCTCAGATAGTGTCGTTACCGCATCAAACCCCAAAAAGGAAAAACAAAGAATCGTGGCTCCGGTTATAATAGCCGAATAGTCCATTCCTTCATTTATGAAAGGCATTATTGTAAACACTTCCCCTGTACCTTCTCCATTGTGCAAACCTTTGATAACAAGAATGATGAACACTGCCATGATGGCAATCTGAATTAAAACAAAAAGAGCATTAAAGTTAGCAAGTACATTAACGCTGCGGAGATTGAGAATGGTGACAATTGCTACGAATAATACTACCCATAGCCATGATGGAACTTCTGGAAATAAAGCAGTTAGGTAAATTTTGGTCAACAATGCATTTACCATAGGTAAAAATAAATAGTCTAACAACGAAGACCATCCTACCAGGAATCCTAAATGTCGGTTAATGGCCTTTTGCGTATAAGTATAGGCAGAACCTGCAGCGGGAAAAACCTTTACTAGTTTTCCATAGCTTGCAGCTGTAAAAAGCATCCCTACCAACGCGACGATATAAGCAGTCGGCACATGGCCCCCCGTAATCCCAGATACAATGCCAAATGTATCAAATACGACCATGGGTGTCATATAAGCTAACCCCATCATAACAATTTGCCATAATTTCAGCGTTCTTTTCAATGTTACCTCATTTTCCACCTATCATTCCTCCTTGAAACCGTTTTCAAATTGTAGGATCAATATTTTTTAAATTGATAAATTTCAATGCCTCCCTCTTTATAAAAGTTTCAACTGTATACCTTAATGCAAGTTTTGTGCCATCTGATTTCGGTTTACTTCGATAAATGAATTACGCTAAAAATGTTTCTTATTCCTGCATTCTTACCTGCATTGGATTGATTTATAGGAATAAAAATCGTTCAGCATCTTATAATTGGCGATTCAATTTCCCATAAATTATTCGCACTTGCATATTCCATTCAAATGATATCTGGTTAGAAGCCACAAAAAACCACTTACTGTGACTTGGCATGATAATTGCATAATTAATCATCCATAGGAATTCATTTATATGAGTTTCAAAACTACTATAGTTATAAGAAAATGGAGGAATAGAAAAAATGAAATATCCTTTATCACCTGATGTTAAACCAGAGTTTTGTACGACCGGTTCATTTATGCGCTTACCTTCTTCAAGGGAAAATGCCAAATTGGCAGTGGTAGGTGTGCCTTTTGATACAGCTGCTTCATTCAGGGTAGGAGCCCGGTTTGCTCCACAGGCAGTCCGCCAAGCATCCATGACGTTGTTTCCTTATCATCCCATTCACAAGGTATTTCCTTTTGACGAATGTAATGCAATTGATATCGGGGACGTTTCGGTGATTCCCCATAATATACATCGAAGCTATGAGTTAATTGAAAAGGCTATGTCAGACTTGATGAAAAACGGGATCATTCCAATAGGCATCGGAGGAGATCATTCAGTAACATTGGCTAATTTAAGAGCAGCCGCAAAAATCCACGGTCCTGTTGCACTTCTTCATTTTGATTCACATACAGATACTTGGGATACTTATTATGAAGAAAAATACTGGCATGGTTCCCCGTTTATCCGTGCATATGAGGAAGGCTTACTCCAAACGGATAAAGTTTTCCAGATTGGCATCAGAGGTACGCTCAATCATCCAGGAGATTTAGATTCCAGTACAGAACTAGGGTACAATGTGATAACTACGCCCGAGCTGAAGAAGAGAGGAATCGAAGATGTCGTGAAGGAAGTTAAGAAAACCATTGGGGATACACCATGTTTCTTGACATTCGATATTGATTTTGTCGATCCATCCTGCGCTCCTGGGACTGGCACATTGGAGGTCGGCGGTCTAAATAGCTTTGAAACCCTAGAAATGATACGCTCTCTGCAAGGATTCAACTTTATTGGGTTCGACCTGGTGGAAGTCCTCCCGCCGTATGATCCAACACAAATTACATCACTACTGGCAGCCACCATCATTCATGACTTTGCCAGTCTAGTAGCCTTACAACTAAAAGAAGAAGAAAAAAAGGAGAATTCAGCCGAAAAAAGTTTATAGAAGTAAATGAAGGGGCATTTCAGATCCAAACTGTAATCGTTCAAAAAGGCATCTGCTAACGGTTAAAGCAGATGCCTTTTTTCTATGTCATCTCTTATCTTGTCCTATAAATATGAGCAAGTTTGAGCTTCTATGGTATGCGGAAATTTTAAAAAAACACATCCCAGAATGGGATGTGTCATCATTTTATTCGTCTGATTCTCCCCCAGAACGATTCGTTTGTGTTGGCAGGGTGTCCCAAAAGCTTGCATCGACAGTTTCAATTGAATCATCGGCAATAGCTCTGACAGCTGCATCCAAAGTGGTTACCGTTTGCTTTATTAGATAGCCATTACTTTTTTGTCCAAGCGCTACTGACTCGACATTGTGGTCCGACATACCGCGCATCTCAAAGAGCAGTGTGGCAATATCATAGCGAACGGCTGCACCATTACGGCCTATATTTTCTCCAGAACCGCCATCATATTTACCAATATGCCCCCAACCAGTTGGTTCAATGGAGTTATATACGACAGCACCCAGTTTTTTTGAGGCTTCTAACACTTCAGGCTTTACATTTGCGTTTGTAGGATAAAGAATTGAACCTGAAACAAGTTCACCGTCCGTTTCGCTTAGCGTCCCTTGATGATGTAAATCTATCATGTAATCTATATCGTATTTCGCAAATACATTTTCGTGTAAAGCCTTTACCTCTACTTGCATGTTATCAGTTTTTTTATCATGCTCACGGTTCAAGTCGATCCCATTTGCATTTGCCCGTGTAAGATGCCGATCACCTTTTGCTAAATAGTCATCAAGAGGGAAATTAACATCTCCCATTGCCCCATCTGCGTTTAACATTGGAATAATAAGAATGTTAACATTCTCCAATATCCCTTTAGTCTTATTCGTTCCTAAATGTTTAATGAACTCCAGTGCACCCTCAGTAGTCAGCTGTTCATTTCCATGCTGTTGAGTTAAAAATAGTATAGTTGGGTTTTTAGGATTGGAAATATATTTCGCAAGATAAATATCTCTTCCTTTTACCGTTTCCCCGATTACTTCCAATGCCAACCTTTCTTGTTTAGCATCCTGGGTTTTTAGATAACTTACCAAGCTTTCGTATGTATGCAGATTTGAAGTTGTCACTTGACCATTTCCAGCAGTGGGGCCATTTCCAACCGCTCCGACTGGTAGCGCAACAGCTGTTACAGCGCTTAAAGACATTAAACTAGATAATGAAACTGTTAGAACTTTCTTCTTAAAATTCAAAAAAAAACCTCCCTTTTCATTTAATAATCATAAAAATAACTATTACTAATATTCTGACATTTTTAGCACTTTGTGTTAATAGTGAAAAATACCTATGTTTGCAAATAGTTTTCTTCTACGCAATATAACTTGAAAAGAGTTACAAAGGCGACATTCAAAAACCACTTTTGTTCCCGATGAAGAAAACCAGACGGACACCAGTCTGGTCAGACTGTAGACAAACTTGATGAAAATCGAGTTTGTCTATTTTTATGGCCTGTACAATTTGGACGTTGATTGGAACGTAGGGCACTCGCTTTCCGCGGGCGGTCGGGGGAGCCCCCTCGGGCTTTCTCCTGCGGGGGTCTCCCCTAGACGCGCTTTTCTAAGCAGGAGTCTCGAACACCCGGCTCCAATCAACTTTGTCTTACTTTTAGATAGAACACTTTTGCCTAGAGTTCCGTCTGGTTCCTTCAATATAGGCTGGAATTTATAAAACTATCTTTTCCTCACTTTTATTATTGCCTGCCCTCCGTCAGTGGAATTGACTCGTATTGTTCCGGATTGATTTTATATACAGAGCCATCAGTAACTCCATCAATTATTCCATATAGGCCTCTTTCAACTGATTTAATGAGCATGCCTTTTTTCTTTTGGCCAAAAGACTGTGTTTGACCTCTAACTTCAAAGAGTACTGTCCCGATTCCGTTTAAAGCAAAGGCTCCTAAAGCCGTTCCAGGAAGGTTTTGATTTTGCGGATACAAGGATATATTCCCATATGGAGAATTACCTTGTGCTTTCATGGCATTATATACCGCCACATTCAATTGTCTGGAAAAATCATAATTATAGTTTTTTGCATATTTTGCATAATCCTGTCCTGAAGGCGAGCTTGGATCAGGAACAAATTGAGCGGAAATCGAGTAGGTGACTAAATCATCCGTTCCATCCACTTCATAATAGGGAGCTTGGTGATGCAGGTCCACAAAAATCTCCACCTTACCGTATTGCTTCAGTAGAGATTTGTAAACATCACGTGTTGTTTGTGATTCAGGTGTTATGAACCAACCAGGGGTGGATGATTTTCCAGGGAAGTCTTTAGCTTGGGGAATATAATTTAAATCAGGATTAAAGTCACGATTAACATCGAAACCTGGTTTGGACTCATAATCGAATGATTCATTTTTGTATGTATAGTAGTTCCATGATGGATTCGCTCCTGCTAACTGCGGAAACTGTTCCACGACCTCTGCCCAAGTCATATCATTTCCCCGACGGTTCAATTCAGCGGCATCGGGATTCACTTTAGGCAAAGCGACCAAGGTAATTTCCTTACGAATTTTTTCCGCTTCAGGAGAGCTGGTTCCCAAAAACCTCAAGATATTCAAGATGGCATCCGTACCGGTTTTCTCATTTCCATGGATCTCACTTTGAATGAAAACGACTTTGTCGCCAGTTCCCACGGTTGCTTTATAGATTTCTCTATGTCTATTGGAATATCCAGCTACCTCCACTTTTACTTTACCTTGGCTATCACTCGCAATTTGTTCTAGCTTTTTCCCTAGTTCAGCATGATCTGTAAAACCTGAAACCGAATAAGTTTGTTGAATGGGTGTTCCCGGGGATGTTTCATTAGCTGCAAATGTTGGTGCCGCAATACTTGCCGATAAAACGGCAACTCCTAGAGTTGAAAATAATTTTCCATTTTTTAACATTGCAACAATCACTTACATAAAATATTTTTCTATCTCATTAGACAAAATGGCAAAGTAGAAATATGTTGGAATTTGGTGTCGTATTATGGCTATTTTATGATGCGGGCACCAGCTTTAGCTAAAAGTTGGGTGCTGCCCTAATTTATACTCTTTTTAGGTTAGCTGTGCAAAAATGCATATTTTCCCACAACAACGATCCCCGACATTGTTATCTCGGATCGTTGTTGCCGGATGCCTTTAACCATATATATATTGGCTATGCATTTAGTCGAATTGAAGATTTGTACTATAACATCACATTACGTTATAATAAAAGGAAAAATACGAGAAAGGGGAAAACATGAAACTCAACACAAATAGTTCTACACCATTATACATACAATTAAAACAATCTATTATCGAAGATATAAACAAAGGGATTTACTCTCCTGGCGAAAGATTACCAACCGAAACAGAATTATGTGACATATATGGAGTAAGTCGCATTACTGTCAGAAAGGCGGTTTTGGACTTGGTGGAAGAGGGTCTTCTAATACGCCAACAAGGAAAGGGAACATTTGTCCAATATCCTAAAGTAAAAAGGGAATTATTTGCTGTTAATGGTCATGCTGAATATATGTCAGAATTAGGGAAGATACCTCAAACAAAAATCCTTTCATTTGGGATCATACCTGCATCGGCTAATATTTCCAAATCCTTGGAGATTACCCCTGAAAGTGATGTTCTTGAATTACAACGGATCTTATACTATGATAATCAACCTCTCACCTTAGAAATTTCTCATTATTCCTTAAAGGTCCTGCCTGATTTAAATCAACATGTCCATAACTCTGTTTCCATGTATGATATCATAAAGCATAAATATAATATAACTCCTGTTCATAACACGAAACTTTTAAATATGGTTTTGGCAAATGCCGATGAAGCAAAATATTTAGAATGCGAAGTGGGAGACCCCCTTTTCAAAGTGGAGAAAGTGGCATATGACGCTAAGAAGCAACCTATCCATTCATCCTTCCTCTATTATCCTGCTAATCGAGTGACTTTTACGATTGATAGTTCCATATCACAAGAAAAAGGTAACGAATCCCCGTCCTAATCCGGGATCTCGTTACCTTTTTCCATCTAAATCATTTTAAACCATCATATGGTCAGGATGATATTCTTTACCATACCCGAAAGCACCATAGTCCTGACAGGTTTGGGAGGCCACTAAAGCTCCTTTTTGTAAAGCTTTATATACATCTTGACCCTGGACGTACGATGAGAGAAAACCAGCAATAAAAGAATCTCCCGCCCCCAACGTATCTACAACTTTGGTTTGGATAATAGCTTGTTCATATAATTGATTTTCAGTTGATAAAATTGCTCCCTTTTCCCCACGAGTAACACATATCACTTTTGTGCCGAACGAATGCACCTTTTGAATCAGTGCATTGCACTCTGCCTCGTTCAAATTGCTTCCGGAAAAAAATGCATATGTCACATACGGACAAGCCTTTTGTAAATAGTGATCCTCTTGATTTGTCGAAAAATCAAAAGAAATGTCAATGAATTGGCTTAATATTGGAAGATTATGCTCTATTCGGCTATATACACTTGTATGAAGAAGGTCGTGTTGCCGAATATAATCCAAATCCTTGTCATTCAGTACAATCCCCAATCTAGATTGAATTCCCCCCTTATTGGAACCAACAAAAATTCGGTCCCCGTCCTTATCCAACGCGACGACGGCCATCCCATTCTCTCCTACTGCTTGTCTTACTCTACTAATCTCCATCTTTTCCTTTTGCAATACCTCTAACACATGGTCTGCCGCCACATCATTACCTACAATGCCAATATATGAAGATTGCTCATCATTTAAACGATTGCACATGACTGCCACGTTTAATGAATTGCCGCCAGGATATATCTTTCCTTGGTCTTTATAAAAATCTACTACGTTATCTCCAATTCCAATTAACTTCATGCCTGTTCCCCCTGTTATCATTTTACACTTCCACTCGCAATTCCACGGATAAAATACTTCTGCATGAATAAAAATAAAATGACGATAGGTGCCGCTGAAATAGTTAATCCAGAAAGTAACACACCCCAATCGGTTTGCAGTGCATCTCGGAATTGCATTAGACCGGCTGGTATCGTACGTAAACTATCATCGTCTATGAAGATGATGGCGAACATAAATTCATTCCATGTATAGTAAGCTGTTAAAATTGCCGTTGTTAATAAAATAGGCTTACTCATAGGGATGAAAATCCTAAAAAGGATTCCAAGATTCGTACATCCATCCAACCGGGCAGCCTCTTCCAGTTCTTTCGGAATGGACAGGAAGTAAGCCCGAATCAACAAGATGGTTAGCGGAATTCTGTATGCTACATAAGGTAAGATTAGCGCCCAGTGTGTGTTATATATACCTAGCTTCTGAATGATATTATACAAAGGGATCAGGCTTACTTGGGGAGATAGCATCAAACCGCCTAAGCATATGACCAAAATGAAAGCCTTTCCACGAAAATCAAAGCGAGATAATCCGTAGGCACCCAACGCACTTACTAATACCGTTAGAATACAAGTCATGCCAGTAACCATGACACTATTTAAAAAGTAGGAAGAAATCCCACTATTCCAAGCTGTAACATAATTTTCAAACAACCATGTATGAGGGAGTGACCAACTATGGTTGAAAATTTCCTCTGTGCTTTTGAATGAACTGATGACCATCCATAATAAGGGATATGCAACAACAAGAAAGTAGACGATCAAACCTGCATAAACAAGGGCTAGTCTCATATTATAGGTTTTTCTTTTCCTTGCATACTCTAGATCTTCCACAACTAATTCCGGTAGTCCGATCGTTGATTTAGGCATCTCCATTATTAGTCCTCCTTTCCCGTTTTAAATATTTTCATTTGAACAAGAGAAATAAGTAACGTAATAATTAAGATAACCGTTGCTATGGCAGAAGCATATCCCATCATATCTTTTGAAAAAGCCGTTTTATATAAATAGGTACTCAGGACTTCAGAAGAAGTTCCCGGTCCCCCTCCGGTTAAGATATATGGCTCATTAAACACTGTAAAGGCACCAGTCAATGTTAATATTACGGCGACGAATGTCATTTCCTTTGTTGCTGGAACCGTAATGTGAAAAAACGTTTTTATTTTATTCGCTCCATCCATTTCAGCTGCTTCATATAGTTCAGGTGAAATTTTTTGAATGGATACGATATATAGCATGGCTATATAACCAATCGATTGCCACTGTGAGACAGCAATGACTGCATAAATTGCCGTTTCACTATCACCCAACCATGGCAGTGCTAAATTATTCAATCCAATCATTTTAAGAAACTGATTTAATAATCCCACTTCCGGGTTGTAAAAAAATGAAAACAGCAATGCGATGACTGTCATTGAAACGACGACCGGCAAAAAATAGACTGTGCGAAAGATAGGTGAAAATTTACGGATTAATTTATCTTCTAAAACAGCTGCAACAATTAACCCTCCAAAAACCTGGAAAACAATTGAAATGACAGCATAAAGAATATTATTTTTTAAAGCTTCATAAAATACGGGATCTTTAAATAAAGTAAAGTAGTTATCCATCCCTACAAATGCTTTATCTGGTGAAAATGTACTCCAATTATACATACTATCGCCAATATTCTGGAAAATGGGAATATAAACAAGCAATAAAAAAACTAAGGCTGGAAGAAGATATAGATAAGGTACAAATTTATCGGGTTTTATCATTAAAATATCACTCCCTTAATAAAACGGAAAAATGAATTCCCTTATTTCCCCGCTTCAGTTCTAACAGTATCAGCAGCTTTTTGAACATCACGCATAATTTGTTTAGGTGTTTTATCTCCATTTAACATCATTTGTGTTCCGGTTAAATAGGCATCTGCAATACGCGCATCAATGCTCATGTCAAACCATGGGGCCATTTCTTTTGTGTTTAATATGCTTTGGACCGCTTCCAGCTGTTCCGGGGAAGAATTATTTTCATTCACCGTTCCTTTAACTGCACTATACTTGCCCACATCAGTGACTAGTTTCTCTCCCATCTGTTTAGTGGTTAGAAACTTTAAAAACTCCATCGCTTCTTTGGGATGCTTTGTCTTAGAAGAAATCATAAAGCCTTCAGGTGATCCCGTTAGATTTGTTTGATTACCCTTTCCTCCTTCCACTTCAGGAAAGTTAAACATTCCAAGTTCAAACTTAGTAGGTCCAAATAACTTGATCTCTGCCGTTTCTGCATAAAACATAGGTGCTTTACCATTTGAAAATTGCTGCCTTGCATATTCATGATCTATTGAATTAGTATTCTTATTAAAGTAAGGTAACAACTCTTGGAATTTCTCAAGCGCTTTTATGTAGTCGTCATCCTTAAATTTTCCGGTTTTTCGATTATAATCCATTGCCAGCACTTCCGGACTAACCAGACGTTGATTCAATGTGCCCACATAATGGGAAATTGTCCAAGTATCTTGACTGCCGAATTGAATGGCTGTGTAGTTATTCTTTTTTAACACTTTTAATACATCGATTAATTCATTCCATGTTTTAGGTGGGTATATGTTCAATTTTTCGAAAACATCCTTGTTATAGAAAAACATTTTCCCATCCATTGTTACGGGGACACCATACACCTTATTATTAAATGTATATGGTTTGACTTGGGATGGAACGAGTTGAGAAGACCATGTCGGATCGTTTTTATAATAAGAAGTTAAATCCAAAGCTTTATTTCCTCGCACAAACTGACTGGCAAATTCATCACTCCATGAGAAATAAACATCAGGTGGATTATTTGTACCAGTCATTACTTTAATTTTGTCTTTATACGAATCGTTTAGCACTGCTTCGGTTTTAATATGGATATCGGGGTTTTGTTTTTCAAATTCTTTTACAACTTCATTAAAGTAAGTTTTTTCCGGTTCCTTTGGCCACCTATGGAAAAATGTTAAGGTAGTTTTTCCAACATCTGATTCTGAAGCTGTTTTTTCACCAGAACATCCCCCAAGCATTAAAGATAAACTTAAAAATGATGCAAATATAAGTTTTGTTTTTCTCATGAATACCCTCCTTTTTATAAATGCTTTTAATATCAGGAAATTATACTATAATGTTATAAAACATTATAGTATAATTCGTAAATAAAATATACAGAATATTAAGTTTTCTCCAGCTATTAGTATTCTACTTTCCACATATAACGTCTCTTGCTTAAAGGATGATTACGCGCTTCCGCTAATTCTTCTGCATATTGACGCAATACACGATTTAAGATTAGCGGCGCAATATATCCTTTTACTTCTTCATCGATACCACCAAGATCATACTGTTTTGCATCTAACACAGTTAGCTTTTTGCCATAACGCTGAGAAAAAGATAACGCTCTTTCTTCTAACGGTCTTGTTTCATCCAATCCCAATAGAATGATAAACGGTACATTTTCGTCAATAATTTCGAATGGTCCATGGAAGTACTCACCAGCATGAATGGCATGTGAGTGTATCCATTGCATTTCCATTAAGATACAAATACTGAAAGAATAGGCTGTCCCATAGTTGGAACCACTGGCCATTGTATAGATAACAGGTTCTTTTGCATGAGATTGGGCGAATACTCTTGCATTAGAAGCTTCTTGCTGTAGAGCTTTTTCATACACTGGCTGTAAGTTCTCTAAACTTGATACTAGTTTTCCAAACTTCTCATTGTTTTCCGCTATATGAAGTACACCAAAAACTAGTTGATATAAAACACTGAGGTTTGTATCAAAGGCATTTACACCGTTACCCCATTCATATTTAATATAAAGGTCCGAATTTTGGGCCAATGGTGATGCTGGTTCGTTCGTTAATGCCACTGTAAACGCACCTTTACTTTTTGCAAACTTAGCCGCTTCTGCTGTTTCAGGAGTTGTTCCAGACATAGAGCATAAAATTACTAAAGATTCCTTCCCTAATTGTTGTGGATTACGATGTATAAACTCATTTGAACTATATAGATCGGAAGTTATATTTTTAGCTTCACGATCCAGTATATACTTAGCTGAATACATAATGGCAGAAGATCCCCCGCATGCTACAAAATAAATATTGTTAATTTTCCTACCCTTTAATTGATCCAATACTGTTTTTACATTACTTTTTACATTAATAACAGATTTACTCATTTTCCCACTCCTTCAATATTTGATATACAACATTATGTAATGTTATATATTGTTATATTAATTCATAGTCTTTCTTTAGTCAATATATTTGTCAGAATATTTCATTTATCCTTTACATTGCAGTTTCTTTTGTTATGAAACGCCCACTTTAACATCAAATGTGATGCAAGCCACCTTTCGATTCACCTAATATTACTAATAATTACCAAACTGGAAATGAAATTTGATAATGCACTATATCGTGATGTTAAAAAATTGTAGGTTAATGAAAAAAAAGGATTTTTGTAACATTGCAAACCTAGCAATTGAACTAGTCCTAAGGCGAGTCCATAAAGGGCGACAGTTACCTCATCTAATCGTTTATAGGCATCCTGAATCACAATCTCAATCAAATTCATTGGAAGTTTATGTTTAAAAGTCTCCTATGAATAAATGCATAGATTGCCAATATGCGCATAATCTATTATATTTTTGAGATCAACGACTTCAATTTTCCCTTGTTGTACTAAGTGGCAAAAAGTTGGATGGTTTAGGGTCACAAAAAAGATAAATGAAGAAAAACCCTGCAGAGATTCCTCAATGCAGAGTTTGTATAAGCTTTCAATTAATTTTTGGATGGCAGGGCACCCATTCCTTTGAATAGGTGCATGGATTTTTTCTCCTTTAACTTGTTCTGATGTATGTTTCATCCCAAGTTTATTTGTTTTTCCAACCTTAACTTCATAATGGTTTTGTCCTCCATTTCCCCTTCAATCTAGAAGTCGTAAAAATTCATCCTATGTACGAAAAAAAATCTACACCCAATAGGTACCTTCCCCATCCTAAAAAAATTGTACATTTTGGCGTCAAGGCGCCGAATTCAAGATTCCAATGTAATATATTCAGCTCCATATTCTTTTGCCCAATTATGTATATAACTGAGCAGACTATATCCAAGGCCACTAGGACGATGATTTACATCAGTAACCAAATCTTGTACATAAATATAGCGTTCATTATATGGATCTTCACGCCAGCTAACACCTGCTAATGCTACGATACTTGTATCATGATATAAAGCAAATAACTGTTTACCCTCCTTACGCATATCATTTACTAATTCTAGATATTCCATTAAAGTCAAATCAGGACGTAACTGACTAAATATAGGATAAGCCTGTAAGAATTGATGTTCTACAGTTAACTCTACTATATTTTCCACTGGTATTTTCATACTAATTTACTCCTAACCTTTTTAAGTTTAATTGCTTCGCTTTCCCTTTATGAATCAGGATTAACTTTCTGACATATAAACCATTCCAATATGCTTGATAACCAAGGGCTTAAATGTTTTTCATTAATTATGTGTCTAACAGTTTCCTACTCTCTTCCTTTCTCCTATATATTCGATATACCAACAATTATATGCAAGAATCGTGCCACTCAAAGGAACTATACAAATGGAGTGTCATTTTAAAAAAACAAGCGAACATAATACATATCTGAGTACTACACTTTTTTTCCAAACCAGGTTGCGATTTTGTTTCTTGAATAAGAGTAATATGAAAACAGCAATATATAATTCGTAATGGCAATTCATTGTTTTTCTTTTAAAGCGATTTCGCGATAGATTCCATACCTTCACCAATGGAATCGGTTCTAATGAATATATTGGGATTTTTAGGAAAAAGACAGAAAAATTGAGACCGAATGAAACGGTGATGAATTGTTGAAGAAGGGCAATTAATTTCTGTATGAATAACTTGAATATGAATGGCCAAAAATAAGAAGTATTAAGAAGGAAGGAACAAAAAAAAGGTGAATGCCTGATCGTTTCAACATTTAATCCTTTGTATTTAGTTGGAAAGGCTGTTTTACATACCCCTTCTCCTTTAGCTGTAGTAGTTGTTGTCTTGAAAGTAAGGTTGGACATTTCCTTCATATTACTTACTATTTTTTAAAAATTTCTAGCATCCTTAAGCCATATACAAAACATCCAGCTCATTTTGGTAAATCTAACTAAACCTGTTATATATTTAATGATTTTCCCTTCAAAGTTCACTAAAGGAATAAAGCTTTTTTACCTGATATTGATCGGAGGAATCATTTTAATTCTGGTTATCATTCTGGATATCTTGGTTCTTGGGCCCACTATAAAGAAAGCACTTATAGTAGCAAAGTAATTATAATAATGCGAGTTGGCGGCAAATAAAGATCATCATAAAAAAAGGCTGGAAATTCGAAAAAATCCATTTTCACCGTTGCATTTTGGTTGAATACAATAGGATGATCCAATGAATGTTATGAATGAGGTGGTATGTTGAAACACAAAATAATCATTATTCTTAGTTTAGTTTTTGTAGTATTTATGACTGTTTTATTCATCTTTTACCTCATTAAAGATGATTCTTCCCGATGGATGGTAGCTCTTGGGGGTATATTGATAAGTGCCTTGCCCATTTCATTATTATTTGTTAAACATAATCCCTTTAACATTCCGATCATTATTGGTTTTTATGTTTTTGTTTTCTGTACGACATTTTTAGGGTCAATCGCAAATTTTTATGTGGATTTTAAATGGTGGGACTCCACCCTTCATTTCTACAAGGGCATTTTTATCGGTTTTGTTGGAATTGCTCTCTATAAATTTTTAATCCCTCAAGKGGCGCGAAAAGATATTTCAAGTTGGGTCATCTTTCTATTTGTTCTCTCACTTTCAGTCACTGCCACTGTTCTTTGGGAAGTCTATGAGTTCGCAGGAGACCTGACTTTTACTCAAACCATGCAGCGAGGCGGTAATAAAGATACTATGTACGATATGATTTTCGGTCTTACTGGCGGTCTTCTTATCTCCATTTATTCTAGTGTACAAAAAAATCATGATAATTTGCAGAGGTAATCATATGAATCGTAAGTTAGTTATTTCATTTAGTTTGGTCTATGTACTTTTCATGGCAGCTTTATCTATCTTTTACTATACAACTGATGAAACTTTCAAATCCCTTGTTTCGATAGGTGGTGTGGTTTGTGGAGCAATTCCCCTGCTATTGGCCCTATTTACTAAGCTTCAATTCAATTTGCCCATTATCATTTCCTATTTAATCTTCTTGTTCGGTTCACAATATTTAGGATCTATTTTAGGCTGGTATGGACTGGGGTGGTGGGATACATTCTTACATTTTCTAAGTGGATCCCTTCTTGCTTTTACTGCAATTGCTTTATATGAACGTTTGGTACACAGAAATGCAGGTAATGGGATATCCCCCTGGTTTGTCTTTTTGTTTACCCTCTCTTTCGCAGCACTTGGTGGTGTTATATGGGAAATCTACGAATTTAGTTCTGATCAATTATTCGGAATGACATTACAAGGCGGAGGAAATAAAGATACAATGACAGATTTAATCGCCGATACTGTTGGAGGTCTCATTATTGCAATGTGGGCCGGAGTTCGGACAAAGGTTAAGGTAAGGAAAACATGAAAAAGTTCACATGTTTTAACAATCTTCCATTTCATCTCATCTTAATTGTTAAAGGTTTATGCAAAAATCGGCTAATCAAATCTTAAGTATTGAAATGGTAATATTGAGTTGACTGCATATAAAAACCGGCCATCACATGGATGGCCGGTTTTTATGGTCATTTAAATATGATGGATATGATCTTATCCGTCGTCATCTCACTATCTACCACATATGTTCCAGGTCGTAGTCCGTTGGCCTTGCCTTTCTTTTCAACCTCGTCTGAAAACTTATTGGCATTCTTAATGACTTTTGCTTTTTGAAGGGTTTTACCCACATCGATACTTGTCGAGCCTTTAGACACTCTCAGAACTGTGCGATATATGACTTTCTCTGTTGGTTCTTTTACATTTTCTTTTTCAGCTTCCGCTTTATCTTTAATCGACTTTGCTTCAGCAATCTCATCTTCCCATTCTTTTTCTGTATGTATGACATACCCTTCAGAAGCCAGAGATTCTTTCATCTCATCTTCTGTTAGTTTCTCTGGAGTGCCCGTCGCTTCACTTGGACCAAAGAAATACACTGCACCGCACAAACCTGCCGCAACAATAAGGCCACCGGCAAAGCTGCGCATTGATTTAGATGTCATTGGCCACATTTCTCCTTTCACTCTTCGTTTTAATGTAAGGAGTAAGCAAGCCTTCTATCTCATTTTCCGTCTGTTTTGTTTTCAGTGCGATGCTTTCAAATGAATAGCCTCGCTTATGTAGGTCGAGTACTTCACGCAACAAGTTCCGCTTTTCGGAAGACATTGCAAGAATGCCTGCCTCTTGCACCGTAATTTCAGCATCTATCTCGATGTTCCTGATTTTTTCCTGTAATACATTCATTTCATTTCCAAAAGTGATAGCAAGCTGTTCCAATTGACTGTCCACTTTTACAGAATCCTTTTTAATAAACGATAAAATGAACAGTAAAACTGCTACACCAAACAAAATGATTAGAGCCCATTCCATCATTCTATGTCCCTCCTTAATAAATTTAAATCTATTATCTCGCTTTCTAATTATATATTGATTTGTTCAAAAACTCGATTTAAAAGTACTAAATACGATAATAGTCACGTAACAAATATAAAAAAGGAATAATTAGCATGTTTTCAGGTTTATCAATAGCTAACACACTCCTTCTCTGTAACTATTATACCATATAAGGACAATATTACCATAAAAAAAGGACTCGCTATTTAGGGCCAGTTAGGTCAAAATGATGAAGGTTTTTTATAATGTTAGTATTTGGCCCACGCTAACAGCACAATCCTGTAAGCAGGAAAAATTTCCTTTGATAAGTTTATGAAAATTGAAGAATACTTTACTAATATTAGTTTCCCCAGATTGATTCCTTAATATTGAAGTATAATAAATGACAAATCAGTATCTAAGCGATAAGATATAGACAATTAGGTTCCTTTTCCTGATTCCTTAAAAAATTCGTGTAAAATATACCGTACCGACCATGAAATGAAACAAAAGGTAACCAATACAAATTTCATATTTCAAGAATGCATATTAAGGAGGAAACCATGAATATTAAGATAAATAATATACCGCGTTTCATGCAATCCGAAATCGAAAAACTTCAATCAAAACTGTCCCCATTATTGAAGAAAAATATGAAATACAGTTTTTTTTCAACCGTAATGATAGGGTTTTCCATCATAAATCTATTTTTTCTTTTATTTAAAAACGACTCATACCCAATCTCTAAAATTGCTCTTGCAATATATGCATTAGTGGGTGCTATTGGATTTGCCCTTTTAAAGGAAAACAAACACAACCAAAAAGAAATAGTGAAAATGAGCCAAAAGCATATGCTGGAGAGAATGAAAGAAAGCAACTACTTAACCGATGCCAGGAAAAGTAATTACTATAAAAAGGTAAATGAGCAGCCGCTATCTGCAATGAATGTCTTTTTGGAGTTTCTTGCGGAAGAACAACAAAGGAAGAATAAATCTTTCCATAATGAATAAAGAAGGACAAAAAAAATCCCCTTATGAGAGGTCATAAGGGGATTTTTCTTACGATATTCATTTACTTAAAACGGGATCTGCAATGACAAGGATTTTTCCGGACTTGATATCTTCCACATATCGATCGACTTCAGCTTCCTCCAGTCCAATATTCAATAATGGCTTCCTCAATCCGCCTGCTCCTGAAGCTGCCCCGGCAGCGGCTCCGCCAAAAGTGGCGAAAATCGGGCCTGCTGCCAAAATCGGACCAATTCCAGGTATTGCCAATGCACTCATTCCAATAAGTAAGCCTGTCAAACCGACAGCTCCGCCGGCCGCTGCCCCTGCTACGAATCCATCAGGCTTTGTTGGGCTGACTTCCTCGGCTTCATTTGGTAATTTATCAATTTTTTTGGCAACTACTGATATTTGATCGGATGTATATCCTTGTTCCTTTAAATTTTCGACTGCTGAAATTGCTTCATTTTCATTCTCATATATTGCTATAAACCTATTGTCCATGGTATCTGCTCCTTTAAAAGTAATGTATTATACAATACCCTTAATTGAGTTTTAATAACCTACGATGGAAAAATGAATTTCACTCCCTGGTTTGCCCCTGACCATAAATGAAATACTTGCTTGATGTTAAGGCCGGTAAACCCATTGGTCCACGTGCATGGAGCTTTTGTGTGGAAATGCCGATTTCTGCACCATAACCGAATTCAAAACCATCGGTAAAACGGGTGGAAGCATTGTGATAAACTGCTGCCGCATCTACTTTATTCAAAAATATGGAAGCGTTTTGTTCATCTCTCGTTAGGATTGCTTCAGAATGCTTGGAACCGTATCGGTTAATGTGTTCAATTGCATCCGATACACCGTTTACAATTTTCACGCTGATTTTTAATGCTAGGTACTCTGTTGACCAATCATCCTCCGTTGCTTTTTTCGCTCTCGGAAAAGCGCTGCAAACCACTTCGTCTCCATATACTTCAATACCCTTTTCATCCAGGATTTCCAAAATCAGCTTTCCATTTTCTTCAAACCATTTTTCGTGAATAAGAAGGCCCTCAATTGCATTGCATACGGAAGGTCGCTGTGTTTTACCGTTTAAGACAATTTTCTCGACCATCGTGACATCTGCTGTCTGATCGATGAAGATATGGCAATTGCCTGATCCCGTTTCAAGGACGGGAACAGTGGACTCCTTAATGACCGTTTCAATTAAATTCTTTCCACCACGAGGAATCAAAACATCTAAATACTCATTAAGATGAAAAAGTTCCTTAGCGGATTCCCGACTCGTATCCTCGATTAACTGAATAGCCTCTACAGGAATTTCCGTATTCTCTAAAGCCTTATGAATGGAAGAGATCAGTGCCATATTGGAGTATTTGGCTGAAGAGCTGCCTCTTAAAAGGACCGCATTCCCCGTTTTCAAGGATAATGTAGCTGCATCGATGGTCACATTTGGCCTTGCTTCATAAATCATTCCGATTACACCGATCGGCACTCGTAACTTTTTAATCAATAAACCATTTTCTTTTTCGATAGTCTCCAATTTTTCTCCAATTGGATCTTTTAAATCGATTAAAAGCCTAATTGCAGCTGCCATGTCATCAATACGATTAACATTTAACATTATTCGATCTAATATCGACTCACTGAAACCTTTTTTCCTGCCTTCTTCTAGATCCTTTTGATTTTCTTTTATCAAATGATCTTTATCGTTAACAATTTGCTTAGCAATTTTTCCAAGTGCCTCATTCTTCTTTTCCGTAGTCAATCCAATTAGCTGATAACTGGCTTTTTTGGCTGCCTTTCCTTTCGCAGTCACTTCACTCATTTTAATGCCCCCTTTTCTTTCTCTAAAATTGATTACCTATGCTCTCACCCATTTATCGCGATGGATCACTTCTATGGAAGTGATCACAAGCTCGGTTGTCCGCTTGCCCATAGCCTGCTTTAATTCTTCGTCGGAATAAAGGACCTCACCCCTGCCCAATAACCCATTTGCACCAAAGACCTCGACGACATCCCCCTTATTGAATACTCCTTTAATTTCATAAATTCCAGCTGGTAGTAGACTGCTCCCATTTGAAACTAAAGCCCTTTCGGCACCTTCATCAACGAAAATTTTTCCGGATACTTGTGAATGAAGGGATATCCACTGTTTGTTTTTCGTTACCGTCGTCAAGACATCATTCCCAATATATGTGCCATCACCATTGCCTTCAAGGATAGTTAGTAGTTTTTCGCTCCCCACACCAGAACCGATGAATACTTTCACTCCAAGAGACAACGCAGTTTGGGCTGCAATCAGCTTCGATTTCATTCCCCCGGTTCCAACATTAGATCCCGCACCTTCTGCCATTTGCAATAAATCCGACGTTACTTCGGAAAGCTTTTCAAATCGTTTGGCCCCTGGGTTTGTCTGTGGATTGGAATCATAGAGCCCATTAATGTCCGTTAAAATGATCAAGTTGTTGGCGTGGACTAACCCGCTTACTAAGGCGGATAGCATATCATTATCACCGAAAGTCAACTCCTCGACTGATACTGTATCATTTTCATTAATAATCGGGAGGATGCCGCGTTCAAGCAATTCCATCAATGTTGCATATGCATTTTTATATCTTTCTTTTTTCGAGAAATCTTTCCTTGTTAATAAAATCTGAGCCGGAACGATTCCAAAGTGCCCTAATTGTTCCATATATGATTGAATCAATAGGCTTTGCCCTACAGCTGCAGCAGCTTGTTTTCCTTTGAGAGTGACAGGTCTCGTAGGATAACCGAGCTTGCGAAAACCTGTCGCTACAGCACCTGATGAAACAAGGACAACTTCATGTCCCGCCTTCCTTAATGCTGCCACTGCCTGGATATGATCGGAAAATTTTGTTTGGTCGATTTCACCTTGTGTGTTGGTTAAAGAACTACTTCCTATCTTTACAACGATGCGTTTCTTTTCCATCGATTTTTCCTCCAATAAATATCTTAGACATGAAAAAAAGCCCTTTTCATCCTCGAAATAAGGACGAAAAGGGCTGCTCTCCGTGGTACCACCTTCATTGAATGCAAGTACATGCATTCCACTTTGCCTGATAACGCCAGGATTTGCGCCTATGTTTTGCATAGGACTCAAGAAGCAGGTTCTGCGCTTTCCTGTCGCGGGTCTTCCAGCAATTGACCCCGCTCTCTGTCACAGTGATTTTCGCATACTAATCTTCTCTCAACGTTCATTGTTTTAATATAGTATGCAAAAAAATCTTCTTGATGTCAATAACCTTCCTAACATGAATAACATTAAAGCGCCATTGCCGGGCCGAAGAACTCATAGTGAATTTTATCCGTATCTATCCCCAATTCTTTCAGGTAAGTGATGATCGCCTTCATGAAAGGAACAGGGCCACACACATAATAATCAGCTTCAGGTTTAACAAAACTGCTCACTAATTCCTTATCAATATACCCTTCTTTTTCAAAATTCGGGAGGTTCTTATCATCCTCACTCGGATTTTTAAAGACAAAGGATAATTCATAGTTGGTAAGCTTGTGTCCTAGTTCTGTCAGTTCCATTCTGAACGGCTGTAAATGGCCATTATCGGTTGCATGAATGAATTGTACATCACGCTCAGGTGTTTGTTCAGCTACCGCATGGACCATGCTCATGAAAGGCGTTATGCCAACGCCCCCGCTCAAGAATACTGCCGGTGTTCGTTTATCCAAGTCGATGGTGAAATCACCTGCAGGAGCCGTTACGTCAATACTGTCACCCATCTGAATGGATTCATGCAAGTAGTTAGAGACTCTTCCATCAGGTGAGGTTCCCGGCTTTTCTTTTTTAACGGAAATACGGAAATAATCTTTTCCCGGAACATCAGATAAACTATACTGACGGTTGAATAAGTACGATTCACCCGGTATCTCTATCCGAACGGTAATATATTGTCCCGGAAGAAATGCCGGAACCTTATCTCCATCTGTTGGCTTTAGATAAAAGGATGTGATTACGTCACTTTCCCGTACTTTTTCCACCACTGTGAATCGTTTGAAATCAGACCATCCTCCGACCTGATTGGAAGCTTCGTCGTACATTTCCTTTTCGATGCTAATGAAAACATCCGCAATGACTCCATACGCCTCTCCCCAAGCTTGAAGGATTTCTTCTGTCGCCGAATCTTGTAATACTTCCTTGATTGCACCTAATAGATGTTCTCCTACAATGGGATAATGTTCAGCTTTAACTGCGAGACTTCTATGTTTTTGTGCTATTTGCTTCACTGCAGGTAAAATCGTTTCAAGTTGATCTATATATTTGGCTGCTGCCAAAACCGTGTTGGCTAGTGCATTTTGCTGGCGCCCTTTTTTTTGATTGGCATGATTAAAGACATTTAATAATTCAGGATGTGCTTCGAAAAGATTTTTATAGAATACAGTTGTTATAGTTGTACCATGCACTTCTAAAACAGGTACGGTTGATTTTATAATATCGATCGTTTTCTGGGATAGCATAAATAAACCCCTCTTCTTAAACAAGTATTTTTAATACATGTTTATATTAGAACTTAATTGCATTAAAAGCAATATTTTTAATACATCTTTTTAGAAATTATGTTTTCATGTTTATAAAATGTTCACATTTATGATATAGTCAAATGGGGATAGAATGTGAGGCGATAAACATGAGGTTGACGAGTTATTCCGATTACTCACTTAGAGTGTTGATTTACCTGGCTTCCCACGACCAAAGCAAATTATCAAATATAAAAGAGATTTCTGAAGTTTATCAACTATCTAAAAATCATTTGATGAAGATTGTTCATAATCTAGGTAAACTAGGCTATATTGAGACGATACGCGGAAGAAATGGCGGTTTCCGGCTTGCAAAATCACCTGCTGACATAAATGTAGGGGAACTGGTGCGGAAAACCGAAGAGGACTTTTATCTAGTGGAATGTTTTAAAGATCACGATAACTGTGTGATTTCTCCCGTTTGTTCATTGAAATTTGTCCTTAATAATGCCTTGGATGCTTTTCTACAGGTCCTTGATCAATATACGATTGCAGACTTCAGCGAAAATAAAGTGATGCTCAAAGCCTATTTCGATTCGGTAAAGCAGAATGATGAAGAGCCCGATTTTTTATAATCGGGCTCTTTTTTCATTAACCGATGATCCGTTCGATCCGCCATTCCTTTTCCACCCGCAAATCAATGATCCCTTCACTGGTTTTTATTAAAACTTTAAGGGGATCGTACGGATTGATCATAATGATCGTCCAGGTTCGTTTATTAGTAAGCATGACTTCTTTTTCGACCAAGGTGGTCATTAATCGGATTTTAAACTCCAGCAGGATTTCAGGATTGAATTTACCGAACATATCACTTTTCATTTGCTCAATCACCCTAAAAACGGCATGGCCTATAATACTATATCCTCCATGACTTTGTGTGATGATGAAAGCAATTTTCGCTACTTACGAAGGGTCACTAAGTTCATTTCCCAGCTGTTTTAATTTTTCACCAACTGTACACTCTGAAATACAGAACTGATGGGCATATGAACGCCCCTTCTCTTTTCGAAAATGCTTTCGTAAAAAACAATCTTGGCAAAATGAAGCGAGAACATCTTCCACTTCTTCATATATTTTTTTCCTGTTCATTGTTGTTATGTCTCCTTTGACCCAGCAATTTCTATTTTGCTGAAAATGGCTTTTCCCTGAAGAGCAAGTGTTGCCAGGCGATCGGCTTCCTGGTTCTCTTTTCGGGAAATTGGCTTATAGACCGGAATGATCTTTAACTCATCCAGTTTCGCTTCAATGCGGTCCAGCCATTTATTTAAGTTTTCTTCCATACATGGCCATTCACCGGAAAGTTGATTTAAGACAACTAGGGAATCCCCTTTAAATACACAGCTTTGATGGTGGATTCCAAGTTCGTCCATCTGCCTGACCGCTTCATGAAAGGCCGCATATTCCGCTTCATTATTAGATTCGAATTGCTCCAATTTCACGTTGGTGCGTACCCTCCAGAACTTCTTACCTTGACGAAAATAAATGGCAACACCGATCCCTGCCACCTTTTCATCTTTTTGAAAACCGCCATCAAAAAAAACCGTCACATCCTGAGGCTCCTCCTCAACTTCAGTCAGGAGTTTTTTTAGCTCCTTCTTTGTCCATACTGTATCGAATTCATCCTTGAATTCCACTTCTTTCAGCCTTCCTGCCTTTTCAAGGTCTTCCGTAATGACCAGTGCAGTCCCGGCATCAAGCCAATCCGAAACGAAATCGGCAGATGGTTTTTTTGAAGCATGATATGTCCATTGCATAATTACCTTCAAAGATTTCCAGCTCCTTATCCATTCACCATTCATGCAGAACAGCTTACAATTTTCATACCTTTTTTTCGGTATACCATTTATAATATAATGTAAGCAATTGAATCATCTTTTAATTATAGTTCCCATACCAGGCTGAAATTCTCATGTTTCAATTTTAATTTTATATGAAATGTTTTTTTATCATAGTATATTAACTGTTAAACTCGAGGAGGAGCACATCTTGATCGAAGTGTATATTGATGGTGCCAGTGCGGGCAATCCAGGGCCGAGCGGCGCAGGTGTTTTCATTAATAATAACGGTGTGGTTGAGCGGCATTCCTTTCCGCTTGGAAATATGGAAAACCATGAAGCGGAGTACCATGCTTTAATCAAAGCATTGGAAATTTGTGTAGCCAATAAGTATCAAATCGTTTCTTTTCGTACTGACTCCCAAGCCATCAACCAGGCCATTGAAAAAAGATTTGCAAAAAATAAGTATGCCATATTGCTGGAAAGGGCTCTAAAGCTTTCCGACGAGCTTGAATTATTTTTCATAAAATGGATTCCAAATCTCGAAAACAAATCCGCGGATGAGTTGGCAAGACGGGCCATTCGCTTGAATAAAGCTTTAGGAAATTCATGAACAAGACAGCTGATTTTTCATTATTATTCGTTGTATTCATCTGGGGCGTCACGTTTGTAATGGTTCAAAATGCCCTATCTTTTCTTGAACCATTCACGTTCAATGCCGTCCGTTTCTTCATGGCCTTCGTTTTCTTGCTTATCCCTTATATATCGACTTTACACAAAAAGGGAAAAACCTGGAATAAGGGCCTTTTTAAAGCTGGGTTTCATATCGGAGTTTGGCTTTTTATAGGCTTTGGGCTTCAAACAATCGGATTGAATTATACTACTCCTGCGAAGACAGGCTTCATAACGGGATTAAGTGTCGTCATGGTACCGGTTTTTTCTCTGCTTCTTTTAAAACATAGGCTTTCCCGTAATACAATTATAGGTGTCACTGCCGCAACCGTTGGGCTTTATTTAATGACGTTCGCTGACCGGTCCAATTTGAATATCGGTGATTTATTGGTATTTTTATGCGCAATAAGTTTTGCCATGCAGATCATTACGACTGCTAGATATGCCAAGACCCTTCCCGCATTACCGTTGACGCTGATTCAGATTTCCACCGTATCTTTATTATCCTATGTTTCAGCCTTCATTTTCAATGAGAATCATTCTATCATCTTCAGCTCAGAGGTCATGTTACAGAAAGACGTATGGACTGCTTTATTGGTTACGGCAGCCCTTGCCACTGCGTTCGCCTTTTTCGCACAAACCTTCTTCCAAGCCTATACGACACCTACGAGAGTCGCATTGATTTTTTCAATGGAACCGGTTTTTGCTGCGTTATCCTCATACATATTGATAGGGGAAAAATTGACTTCCGCTTCCATCATTGGCTGTGCATTCATTTTCTTGGGGATGATACTTGCTGATCTGCCTGCTAATAAAAAGAAACCGATAGCAAAGGAGTTTTCTTGAAAAGCCATAAAAATAAATCGGACTTCAAAGTAACGAAGTCCGATTTATTTAAGCAGCCCCTGTTCTTTTGCAAACGATACTGCTTCACTGCGGGTTTTAATACCATTTTGTTTTAAGTTTTCCAAAAAGGAAATATAAAAGCTGCCATCAAAACTCTTTTGAACCTTCAAAGTCAATTCTATTGCTGCATTGACTAAAATATCACTTGCTTCCGTGTAGCGCTTACCAAAATAAATAAAACCAATATCGTCGCTACCAAAAGTGAATCCCTTACCCTCTAAAAAACTAACATACTCTTCAGTTGATCTCGCCACTTTTGCATCCACTCCATACTTCATGCCTTATTTTCATCTTACCGTATATCAAAGATTTTGACTATCCATTTTTCGACAAAAAATTCACCGTATAAATTAAAGGAGCTCCCATTGGGGAGCTCCGCAGTTTGTAGACAATAGGGGTTCGGAATTAAAAAATTCCGAACCCCTTTTTGAGATTCCCTTTGAATTTTTGCCTGAAGGTAAGAGATTGGGGCTCTATGAGCCCACTATGTTAKGCCATTTTTGGACCTCCCCATGTCCAATTGGCCATCTTCTTTAAATTAATGGCAGCGAAAGTAAGCAWCGCCTGCATCGACAATTTTTTAAGTCCCCTTAAAGTTGTCCAACGCATACCATGCTTTTCTTTTGCATCTGCGAATACACGCTCAATCGTTTCTTTACGTTTCGCATATATAGTTTTTACATCTTGATGATGACGCAGATGATCTGCTTCTTCCACATGTGTT